>JAJZAG010000289.1 GCA_021799555.1 Deltaproteobacteria bacterium
CATCGCAAGGTAATCGGCAAAATGATCAGGATTGGCGAAAGGGCCGTAACAGCGCGCTCCCCACGCGCCCGCGCCTCTCCAGTCGTAAGGGGAGAAAATCCATAGGACCTTGCCGTTGGAAAACAAATGCTCGGCCAGGCCCACCAGGCTGATCACCAGTCCGGTCGCGAGCACCGTACGGACCACATTTTTGTATAGCCGTACTTCCTGCTCCCGGTTCAGCGGGTAGAACAATATCCACAGACCCAGCGCGCAATACATCAGCAGCTTCAGCAAACCAACCCGGGTCATCGGCGGGGCCACCGAAACTGGCAGCCACGCTCCCGCGCGCAGAGGCTCCGCCACGACAGTACCGGAAGCCGCCCCGACCGGACGCGCAAACGGGACCGCCGTCCCCGCCTTCGCCTCGTCCGGTGTAGGCAACAGATAGCGCTCGGTGCCCGATTGCGGTGGCAACGTCGCGGCCCATGCGTAGGCCGCCTTCGACGGCCACCCCGGCAGTCCGTCGCTGTCGAGTTTGTAAGTCGCTGGCGAAATCACCCGCAGCACCGGCGGCGGAAGAGGTAAGAGTTGAAGCGCGACCAATGACGCAAGACCAAGTGCCAACGCCGCCAGAGCGGTCAGACCCTTGCGCTCGGCGGCCGGCGCCACGCGCCCGGTAACCACCCTCACCATCCAAAGCGCGACCAATACAAAGCTGATCAACTCCGCCAGACCAAAGGCCCACGGATGAACCCCTCCGAGCGCGAGCGCCGAGAAAGGGATCAGGAAAATAATCGGCCAGAGCATCATCGCCTGGAAAAGCGATCGCAACCAACGGACTTGAATCTGCCCGTGAGCCACGCCAGCGCGTCTTGGCGCCGTTCAAGCGCGATCGTCACCCTACCTGTCTGCTCGAAATCGATTTCGGGTCAGAACCGGTACAACTCTTGATCGACCCGCAGTCGGGCGCGGGACGAGGCGCAAAATCACCAATCCTACTTCGGCGAGACGGAATCACTCTCGGGCCTGCCGTCGGCGGGCTCCCGATCCTTGCGCGGCTTGTAGGAATAATAATAGCTGTAGTGACCGTATAGGTACGACGAGTTGTTCATGACATCGACACGGTTCAAAATCACTCCCACCATCCTCGCGCCTACATTACCCAGCCGCTGACACGTCTCACGCACCAGCTTGCGCGAAGTGTCGTTTCCCGCCACCACCAGCACCGCCTCCACCATCGTCGAGAGTCCAACCGAGTCGCTCACCGGCATTACCGGAGCCGAGTCCATCACCACGTAATTATAGGTCTCAGCCAATTCCTCGATCATCGTCCGCATCTCGGGCGATGCGAGCAGTTCACTCGGATTGGGCGGCAATTTGCCGGAACAGATGAACGACAACCCCGGCACACCGGTTTGCACGACCGCGTCGGCCAGTTCGCATTGACGCACGAGAACCTCGGAGAGCCCCAGGACCGGATCGATCTCGAGAATCTCGTGGCAACGCGAACGGCGAAAGTCCGTGTCCACCAAGACCGTTCGCGCGCCGGTCTGCGCGAAAGCAGTCGCCATGTTGACCGCCGTGATCGTTTTCCCCTCGCCTGAAGTTGAACTGGTGATCAGGATGCTCTTGGGCGCCCCGCCAGCTCGCGAAAACATTACCGCCGCACGAATCGCCCGGTACACTTCGGCTGCAGTCGAGAATGAGCCGTGCGAAACCAACAACTCCCCTTTCTCGCCGCTGACCTCGAGAGCTCGAACCGGTGCGTCTTTACCACTGCGGAGCCGCGACGGAAGGTAAGCATATGGCTGCCTGCCGCCGTCCAGCTTATTGAAATCCGGAATCACCCCCAGACTCGGGAGCCCAAGGTAGCGCGGCACCTCATCGCCGGTCTTAAAGGTGTCGTCCAGCGATTCCAGGAAAAACGCCAGCGCAACCCCCACCAACCCCGAACCGGCGATGCAAAAAGCCAGCAGCAGCACCAGGCGCGGGCCGGTCGGAGAGGTTGGAGCTTTGGCGCGGTCAACTATCGAAACATTGGATGCGGGCACTTCCGAGGCGACGCTGATTTCGTTCATCCGTTCCAGCACGCTGCGGTACAATTGCCGGTTGGCGTCGACCTCGCGCGCCAGCACCGCCTCCTGCAAAGAGGCGTCGTTGAGCGCTAGCGTCTGCGCCTTGACCGCGTCGATCTCCTGCCCAACCTTCGCTTCGTTCGCCACCGCCGCCTGGTAGTCGGCGTCCACGCTCTCGGCCACCTTTTTTGATTCGTGGTTGAGCGCCTTGCGTGAAGCTTCGAGGCGCGCTCCCAGGTCATCGAGCTTGTGGTAGCCGGGATTGAAACGGTTGCTCATCGCCGCGTACTGCATTGCCAGCTGAGCGACTTGCTCCTTGAGGCTCTGAATGACTTGATTCGATATCACCTCGGGCAGCGAATCGTACTCGCCGCGCGCGATCATCTGATGCTGCGTCTCCAGAGTGATGCGCTTGCTGGCGGCCGCCGTCAGCTGAGTGTTGAGTTGCGTCAGCCGCTGCATCAAGGGACTCGTGGTGCCCGATTTCCCATCAGCACCCTCAAGGGTCACGATCCCCCGACCGCGCCGGTATGCATTGAGGGCTGCTTCCGATTTCTCAACCTTGTCGCGGAGCTCGCCCAGCTTCTGCTGCAAAAACTCCTCGACGTGCCTTCCGGTCTGCGCGTGAAGCTCCAGCCCCTGCCGAATGTAGGTCTGAACGTGCGCGTTCGCGATCCGCGCCGAGAGCTCACGATCTGGCGTGGTGAAGCCCACCACCACCAGACGCGTGCCGCGAACGGGTTCAACCGTCAACCGCTCAAGGTAGGCCTTGACCACCGATGGAGCGACCGCGTCGGTTCCTCGCGATTGGGCCGGCGCCGACGCGTCGTTTTCCGATCCGGCCAGGCTTGCAAGCTCGTCTCCGACGTAGCCGATCGCCGAGGAAAAGAATCCGCCGCGTTGACCGGCGGGATTGAACACCGGGTTCGTCTCCAGACCGAAGTCCTCAATCACGCGCGTCGCCAAGCTCTCGCTTTTCAGAAGATCGAACTGGGTCCGGTAATAGTCATAATCGCCGCTGTAGTTGGATTGGTTGTCGTTGAAGTTCTTGGCTCCCGTCATCACCTGCGGAGTCTGCGGCTGGATCAGGATGGTCGAGGTGGCCTCGTATTGCGGTGTGCGCGTGAATCGCCAGGCCAACACAATCACTACCGACCCGAATATCAGCGACAGGATCAGCATCCGGTGCTTGCGGATGACTCCCCAGTACTCCTTGAAGTTGATCTCACCGCTAAAAAGGTTGCGCTCGTCCCGGACATACGTGGGCGGAAGCGGCGGACCCGAAGGCGAGATATGGTAGGGAGACAGTTGGGTGCTCATTTCACTGCGCACCGGAGGCGAGTGCCGGAGCCGAATTTTGAGGCAAATAGACGATCTCCGGCAGGTCCCTGCTCGGCCGATCCATAACACAAAATGTCAATGCCCACGGCCTCAACACTGCGGACGCGCCCGCTTCGCAAGATTTCTGCCGATGAACCGGGCTGCGCCCGCGATCACGATTCGTGAAAGCTGGTTCAGCGAAACCCATCTCACTGTTTCAAGCGTCCGTTCTGCTCGAGCTGCCGAGCGATCCAGCGGTAGGTCTTTACCAAACCCTCTTCAAGCGAAACCCTCGGTTCCCACCCCAAGGTCTTCTTCATGAGCGTCAGGTCGGCGTTGCGCCCCCGCACTCCCTGCGGCTTCGTGAGATCGTAGCGCTTGCGCAGCCTCTTGCCGGCGATCGCCGAAACGACATCAACCAGATCGTCGATGGTGACCAACCGGTCCTGGCCCAGATTCAGGGGCTGGTGATAATCGGAATCCATGAGCCGGACGATGCCGTCCACACAGTCACTGACGTAGCAGTAGGAACGCGTCTGCTTGCCGTCGCCCCAGATCTCGATCTCGCCGTCATTCGATGCCTGCGCCACCTTCCTGCAAATCGCAGCCGGCGACTTTTCCCTTCCACCATCATAGGTTCCGAGCGGTCCGAAAATGTTGTGGAAGCGCACCACATAGGTGCTCAGACCGTAGTCTTCGTGGTAGTGCCGGCACTGTCTTTCGGTGAACAGCTTCTCCCATCCATAACCGTCCTCGGGGTCGGCGGGATATGCGTCAGACTCCCTGAGCGGACTGACTTCGGCGCTTTTCTGCAAGTAGCCCGGGTACACGCAGGCCGAAGAACTATACAAATACTTTTTGATCCCGTTGAGGCGCACCGCCTCAAGCATGTTCATATTGATGAGGGTGTTGTCGTGCATGACGACGGCCTTGTTCGCCTCGATAAAGCCGATGCCGCCCATGTTCGCCGCCAGATTATAAACCTGATCCACGTTGCGCGTGGCCTGCAGGCAGTCCGCGCGCCGCCTGAGATCAAGAAATTCGAACTCATGCGCCGCGGTCGGTTCGTATTCCGGTGGTTTGATATCCACCCCGCGCACCCAACATCCGCGCCCGGCAAGATACGCCGTCAGGTGGTGGCCGATGAAACCACCCGCTCCCGTGACCAGAATTCGTGTTCCATTGCCTGAACGTGACTCACTCATCTCTTTTCACCGGGCCACTTTCTCCCAACTCGGGGCGCGCCGCTGCGACCGCAAAACCGAGGCTCAACCAATCTGGTCCGACACGATCTCATCGGAACGCGATCCAAGCGCGGCGCGGCGCGGTTTCTGCGCTGCGTGG
>JAJZAG010000290.1 GCA_021799555.1 Deltaproteobacteria bacterium
ATCCGGCTTCACTTTCGATCAGATCCATCCGGGCTGTCAATCGATGGGTTTCGCTGCTCAAGGTGATCGAGCGCGAATGGATGTGCAACTCCCGGTCCCGTGGCGACAGCGGGTCAGACTTGGTTTCGAGCTTCTCGTGCTGCGGTGCACCCTCGACCGTGTCGGCACAATGGGTGAAAATTCCTTCGACGCATTCATTGAAAAACAGGCGCGGAAAATAGCCTAATTCGTTGAGTATCCCCGCCGTCAAATCGTCCGGAAGATCAACTTCAACGCGCCGCCTGGGCTCGCTCCCACTTTTCGCCGCGCGCTTCGCGCCAATTGAAATTGGATTGGCTTTTGCCGGAGACGCCATCAGGGTGCGTCCTCGCTACAATGGATCTTGTTTGGTCCGCGATTCGGATTAGGAATCGACGACGATGCAAGGGCTATCGATCGGCGAGTATCCTGCCCGAGCGCGGTTATCACGCGATCGCGACGCCGCTTGACCGGTCCGAGATAGACGAACAGGACTTGGTCTTTTCGATGGTCAATGATGTCGCTCCGAGCATGACGGCAGCGTAGGAGATCGGCCGGAGTGAACTGGCATTCGAAGATCGAGGACTAAAGCTGGTTGCCGAAATCGCGCACGGTCTTGTACACGGTCCGCAGCCGCTTGTCGTCGCGAATGTCGTAGCAGACGAGATAGGTGTTGCGCGCGGCATTATTTCCGTTTTTCTCTACACAATTCGCTAATAGAAGTTTCCCGCTGTACAACCGTCGCGCGACACGCCGTGCGCTGCTATTCTTTCTGTACACGATTTGTTAGGAGCAATCAGTCACGGCGTCTTGAAACAGGAAGGGACGGGGAATCCGTCCCCCAAAGAGGCCCCCGGGAGGGCGGAAAATACAACCGTTTCGTCGATGCTGACCTACGCTGGATTGCCTTCAATAAGGCCGACGTCGGAACACAGCTCACAGCTACCAGGCCCATACGCCAGAAGTAATCTCTTTGTAGTCCGGGGTGGGTCAGCGCGGGGGGCTTAGGTTTGCGAAAAAGGACTGGTTAAACTCGCTCATCTAAGCTTGCGGCGAGAAACTCATGACAAATATCGCTTTTAAGATTTGTAAGCGACGACCGCGTAGCCGCAGGTGAGCGTGCGATTCACTCCCCCATGACTTCGCTCGCGAAGTCGTCGAGTTAACCCAATCCAAATCACGGCTCTTGGAGATCACACGAGATGACGGGCAAACTTGCCGGGCCGCTGACGTGCTCACGAAACGCATAGCCGAGGTCGGCTCTCGAATGTAGCCCCAGAGGAGAATACTGATGGTCGTTACATTGGAAAAATTGCGTACCTCAGTTGCGAACGCGGCCGCAATCCGGCGCGTTCGGAAGCTACAGCCTACGGGTGGACCCGGCGACAAGATCTTCCCGCCCACCTATCCAGGTGACCGTGGCGGCCGCAATGTGCCGGCGCGGCATGTCTTCGAGCGGCGGCGAATCGGTGGCGAGAATGTCCTCTGCGTGTTGATCGACAGCGTGCAGAGTCAGGCCAACCGCCTCGAGGAGGCGCTCAAGGCCGCGCGCGAGACGGGCGCCCTGAGCTTCCCGATGATCACCGTCGATTTCTCGAACACCGAGGTTGCTGACATCGGCCGCATCACGACGCTCGATGCACCCCATCGGGTTTTCGACGCGATCATTCGCGATTCCGAACTGAACGGCGTCCGCTTCCGGGAGACAGAGCAGGGCCGCCGGCTCATACAAGCAACGGTACACGATGCGCGCGCCGTCTATGAGCTTTCGCCGACCACACTCGTGTTCGGTGCCTGGAATTCCACCGGAGAGGGCGGTGGGCTCGGCGCGAAGTTTCCGCGTTGTGTCGTGTCGGAGATCATCGGCGTCGGAGTAGCGACAGATACCGAGCCTCTCCTAGATCGCCGCACAGGCGAGGTGGATCGGAATCCCCCTTCGGGGAAGCGAACTGGCAGCAGAATCGACCCCCTCGGCACAGTCCGCTCCGTAAGGATCTACAAACGTGCAGGCACCGACGGCGATTGGACCGTCATCGAATCCGAAGCTGAGAAAGGGAAAAGTGGTCCGGTCCTGTATACGGGGAAAAAAGGGACCGGCGAGGCTGGACGCCCTTCGCTCATTAATCACGGCAACATCAAGCCCAGCGTGGATCCACTCGGAGTGAGCGTTGACTACGCACTCCATAGCATCGTCCTGTCGTTCGCGGCTCTGCGGCGCTTGCGATTTGGGGGAGGTTCCGGCGCTTCCGCCGCGGATTTGACGGCGCAGACCGCGTTGGCCGCCTTAGGTCTTGCCGCAGTCACCGCGCAAGACCGCAATGGCTATTTCCTGCGCTCGCGATGCGATCTGGTCCCTGAAGCGAATTCCGCGTTGGGCTTCGAACTCATCGACGCCAACGGCAACATCGAAATTGTTGACCTCGATTTCGACCAGGTTGCTCGCTTGGCGGCAAAGGCCGTCAGGGCTGCGAAGGCTGCGGGACTCGGCTGGAACGAGGAGGACCTTCTTTTGAAGCCGCAAGCGAAACTGGTGCAACTAGTTAGCGCAAGCCGCGAATTGGCTCTCCAAGGAAAAGCCGAAGAGGAAACTGACGCCGAACCCGCGAAGGAATGACGCGCGATGCTTGAACTCGAAATCGAGTTGCTCACCGGCGTTTACCGCGCCGTGTTGCCGGACAATTCCGCTGCGGAATGGCCGCCGCATCCGGAGCGTGTGTTCTCCGCATTGGTTCAATCTTGGGGTGACGGCGGGTGTGATGCCAAGGAGCGCGCGGCCCTTGAATGGCTGGAATCGCTTCCCGCCCCTCGCATTGAAGCTGATCCGATGCGGGGCTGTCATCAACGCTCGGCACCACCGGTTTTCGTTCCACCGAACGATTCGCCCAAAGATAAGGTGAAGATTACTCTGCTCCCCGACCGCAGATCCCGGCAAGCCCGCAACTTTCAGGTCGCGATTCCGGTCCGTTCGACCGTCAGATTGATCTGGCACGAAGTGCCCGGCCAAGCCGGGCACCGGACGGCGCTTGAAACTCTGGCCCGTCGGGTTGCGAGCCTCGGGCATTCCGCTTCCCTAGTGCGTTTCGCCTTCAATGATGCGACCAACGACGGCTCGCCACTGTGGCACCCGGACACCGATGGAAACGTCGCACTGCGAGTCGCCCATCCTGGTCGTCTGCGCCGCTTGGAAGACTGGCTCTCCAAGGACGAGCGGCCGCACAGCGGTATGTGGATCCGTTATCTCGAACCCCAGCCGTCACCGCCGGCGCAGGCGACCAAAAGCGTTTTCGGCGCCGCGCAGGATTGGTTCGTATTCGAAGACGCGGGCGGTGGTCGCCCCGATCTCTTAGCTTTTGCGCATGTGGCGAAGTGCGTACGCGCTTCCTTGATGAAGCATGGACCCCAACCGAGCCCGGAGATCATCTCGGGCCATACGCCCGACGGTGGGGCTAGTTCCAGGCCGCATCTCGCGATCGTTCCCCTTGCCAGCGTTGGATGGTCTCATGCAACCGGGGATTTGCTTGGTTTCGCGGTTATCCTGCCGCGCACTGCGGAAAGCAGTGACCGGGACCGCGTTCTACGCGCGCTCGGAGGGTTCGCACCTGTCAATGTTGACAGCGAAGCGTATGCCGAGTTGCACCTTTCTTCCACATTGCGCTGGCGCGTCGAGCGTACGGTTACACCCTCGCGCGCCTCTCTCAAGCCCGAACGTTGGTGCCGCGCCGCCATCTCGTGGGCGAGCGCTACACCGGTGCTCCTGGACCGATATCCCGATCACGGGGATCCGACTGAAGAGGGTCGCCTAATTGCCGCAGCCTGCGGCAATATCGGACTGCCCGAGCCGATTGAGATCGAGATTTACAAGTATCCTGCCGTGCAGGGCGGTCCATCGGCGTACCCGCCGGGCGGAAAACGTTCCGGACCCGACTGGAGCTTCCCCAAGGGCACCAAGTTCGCCAGCCGCCCGCGCCGCCATGTGATTCTGAGATTCGCCGAGCCGGTCGAGGGTCCCGTGCTTATCGGCGCCGGCCGCTATCACGGTTTTGGTCTGTGCCTGCCGCTGGTTGAGGAGCGAGAGCCTTGAAGCCTGCTCTTCGCCCGGGCCAATTTCACGAATTCTTCAGTGAACTGCATGGCGGGGCGCCTTTTCCCTGGCAGGAGCGGCTGGCCCAGAGGGTTTTCGCGAAAGGATGGCCCCAGGCCCTCGATATTCCAACCGGCGCGGGCAAGACGGCCGCGATCGATGTTGCGGTATTCCACCTGGCCTTGGAAGCAGATCGTGGCTCCGAACGCCACGCTGCCGTGCGCATCCTGTTCCTGGTTGATCGACGCCTGGTCGTTGATGACGCCTATGGCCGCGCGCAAATGATCGCAACCAAGCTTGCGGAGACGAAAGAGGGAGTCCTGAGACGCGTCGCCGACCGATTGCGCTTTCTTGCCGAAGACGAGGACCAGCCGCTCGCCGTCGCCAGGCTCCGCGGCGGCATGCCTAAGGAACCCGATTGGGTGCGGACCCCGGCGCAACCCACCGTGGTCGTTTCGACGGTGGACCAGGTTGGATCTCGGCTCCTGTTCCGCGGCTATGGCGTTTCGGATTCGATGAAGCCGATCCACGCGGGACTGCTCGGCACCGACGCTCTGTTGTTACTCGATGAAGCGCATCTCTCGCGCCCGTTCGTTCAGACCGTGCGCGACAGCC
>JAJZAG010000291.1 GCA_021799555.1 Deltaproteobacteria bacterium
GACGTTGGCGGTTCGATTAACGACGTGTTGCCGGGCTTGACGATCGGCGAGGACGCCTACTTCGAGCTAGCCCATAACTTGATCGATCTAGGTCAGTTTGGCTTCGTACCGATATTTGCGCCCTTCAATTATACGGACGGACGAATTTACGGTGCGGAAACCACCCTTGCCTACCAGTTGCGCAAATCGCTGTCGTTTGGAGGCAATTTCTCGTACTCGATTGCGCAGGGAACCCAAGTTGAGACGGGACAATTCAATTTCACGCAAGCCGAACTGAAATACGCCGACAGTCATTATATCTATCTTGATCATCAGCAGTTCTACACTGCCTCAAGCTGGGCGGCTTATACTTTGGGACCGTACCTGTTCAGTATTGATGGTACTTTCGGCAGCGGACTGCGCGCGGGCTTCGCGAATACCGAAGAGGTCCCGTATAATTGGCAGATTAACCTTGGCGCGGCCCGCAGTTTCGAGGTAACGAATCTCGGCAAAGTTACTACGCGGATCGTACTGATCAACGCGTTCGATCGAACTAATATTTTGCGCGAAGGCACCGGGATTGGTGTATTCGTGCCGGCATACGGACCGCGACAGGCTTTCTATGGCTCGGTCGCGATTCCAATTCCGGCAATTTGAGGTGGCGCTTATGAGTGAACTCAATGCGGCGTGGGAAGCAATCAAATTCGGCGGCGCGATGGTCTATCCATTGCTCCTGCTTGGAGTGATCGCGCTGGTGATTATTCTCGATCGGGCGGCGATGTACTCGCGATCGCTGCGGATGCCCGCTGAAACCGCAGCCCTGATCGAGACCTTCGGCTTTTCGTGGGACGCGCTCGGACGCCAGGTTGAAGCCCTCGGGATACGCAATGCATACGCGCGATTTATCCGCGTGATTCTGGCTAATCGCGACAAACCTGCATGGTGGGTCGAGTCGCGCGCCGGCGACGAAGCCGGTGAGATCGAAAAGTCGCTTGGCCGCGGCCTCTGGGTGCTCGAGACCGTCGTCACGGCGGCTCCCTTGATGGGACTTCTGGGGACGATTACCGGGATGATGCAGGCGTTCCAAATAATCGGTGGCGCAGGATTGGTCGCGCCAGCGAAGGTCACTTCCGGAGTCGCGCAGGCGTTGATCTCGACCGCGCTGGGGCTGCTGATCGCGCTATTCGCACTTTTCGCGTTCAATTTCTTTTCGCGAATGCAATCGCGGGCGCTGGATCACATGGAGCGCCTCGGCTCGCGCCTGGTCGATCATATCCGTCTGGATCGCGAAGGTGCCGACGCCGAAAACTCCCCGGCAGCCAATCCGCTTCTGGGGAGCGAGCGGGAACGACGCGTCGCGGAGGCCTAACGATGAAACTCAAACGTGGGCGCGAGTTCCGCCATGGCCGGATCGAGATCATCCCGATGATCGATGTGATGTTCTTTTTGCTGGTCACGTTCATGCTGGCCTCGCTCTCGATGCAAAGCTTGAACTCGATCACGGTTAATCTGCCCAAGGGTAACGCTGAAAACCTCAATCATAAGGAGCCGGTTACGCTGACGATTACAGCGGACAGTAAGATCTATCTGGATAAGACTCCCACCACTCTCGACGCGCTGGCCTTCGCCCTCAAGCCAATGGTGGGAAACGACCCAGGCGTTGTGGTTAACGCCGACAGCGCTGCGCCCGAGGGGATTGTGGTGCAGGCGATGCTGCAGGCACGGCGCGCGGGAGTCGAGCATTTCATGATCGCAGTCAAGCGCGAATGAATTCTGCCGTCCAATTCGATCGGATACCGCCGCTCGATGAGCCGTGGCGTCGGCTTCCGTGGCTGATACCCGTGGCAATCGTCGCGTGGGCGGCACTCCTGTTCGCGTTTTCGTTGGTGCTCGAACAGGCGCCGCCACCCGCGGCGCCCGAAAACGCCGTAGAAGCGCGGATCATCGAGATTCCGGTCGGTGGGCTGGCCGGAGGTGGCGGCGGCGGATCGGCAGCCGCTCCGGCTGCTCCGCGAGTGGCGCCCAGATCGCGCCCGAAGCCTGTGCATCATAAGAAGGTTATCAAGGCTGCGCCGCCCGTCCCTGTCTCGCCGGAAGGAACGCTGAAGAGCAAGCCGGAAACGGCACCAGCTCCCCCGGGCGCCGAGCCCGCTACAGGTTCGGCGTCGTCGGGCGCGGCGGGGACGGTTTCGGGAAGCTCCGCTGAAGGCGGCGGCGCCGGACCGGGCGGCGCGGGACCGGGTGGTGCGATGGGATCGAACACCCTTGGTGCGCGCGCAATCTATGCACCTACGCCGGAAATTCCCGACGACCTGCGCCAAGAGGTTTTTCAGGCGGTTGCAGTCGCTCATTTCAAAGTCGGATATGATGGGACCGTGACCGTCACGTTGACCACGCCAACGCCAAATCCGCGGCTCAATCAACTCCTGCTCGACGACTTGAAACAATGGCGATTTTTTCCGGGAATGAAAGACGGGGTCGCGATCGATTCGGAATTCGACGTGCGAATTCCGATCCGCGTTCAATAGCGGTCGCTTACGCCATTTCGTAACGGAGCAAACGAGGTTGGCCGTGGACACTTTTGCAGCGATTGAACATTTGAAAGCCGATGCGGAAGACCTGCTGCGCCGCTACTCGCGAATTCACAAGAGCGTTGTTTATGTGGACCTGCGCTTCGAAGCGATCGCGCATCGCTCGAGTGCCGCCACCGATGGAGAACCGCGCGAAAGCTCCGAAAGCGAAAGTGCGGCCTTTTCGGTTTCGGTTCATGTGCGCGATCGCTCGGGCGCCGTCGGACACGGGCAAACCGGCGCCGAGGCCGGAGCGATAGCGGCGCGGCCGGCAAGGCTCTACGCGGCGTTGCGCGAGGCTCTGGACGCGGCGTATGCGCGGGCACGCGCGAGCGCACGCGCCAAAGGTGGCATTGTTGCCACCATGGGCTCGGCGGCGCGCGCGCTCGAGACTCTTGAAGTCGCCGCGGCCGATCCGATTCGCTCGGATATCGTCGCCATCTACCGCCGCGATCCGCGGGCGATCGCAACCGCCGAGCTTAAGGTCTTGGCATTGGACGCGTCGCGCGCAGTCGCGGCGCTTGGTGCTGAAATTGCCTTCAACGCCGTCACAACGATGACGGAATTGCGCCATGAACTGTTCGCCAACACCACCGGCAGCCTGATTTCGCAGGCATTTGCGTACTCGCAGGGCGACACCTACGTCGTCGCGCAGACCGCAAGCGGACATCAGGAGAGTTATGACACTATTGGTCAGCAGCGCGGCTTCGAGTGTCTGGAAGAAGGATGGAGGGGCGAGTTGATGCCGAACCCGGATTTGCGGACTTTCGCGGTCGAGCTTGCAGCCGAAGCGCGCGAGTTGGCCGCGGCGCCGGTGTTGCGGCCGAGCGACGGCGAGGTCGTTGTTGTTACCGATCCGCACTTCAACGCGCTGGTTGCGCACGAGATCGTGGGGCATCCGTGTGAGGCCGATCGCGCGCTCAAGATGGAAGCGGCGTATGCGGGGCGGAGCTGGTTTTTCCGCTCGCTATCGGACAATGAGATTGGAAAGATGGTCGCATCGCCGCTCTTGTCCGCTTGCTCGGACCCGTCGCTCGATGGGTACGGACACTATCGCTACGATCATGAGGGAACGTTGGGACGCCGCGTGATGCACTTCAAGCGCGGCCGCTTTGCGGGATTTCTCAACTCTCGCGCCACTGCGGCGATCCTCGGTGTCGAACCAAACGGTTCGGTACGGGCAAGCGAAGGATGGCACGTGCCGCTCATCCGGATGTCGAATACGTTCTTCATGCCCGGCGAGACGCCACCCGCGAAGATCATTGCCGATGTCGAACGCGGCTACTATGTGTGCGGGCATCAGATCCCGTCGATCGCCGAGTCGCGCGAGAACTTTCGCATCTCGGCGCGCAGGTTCTACGAAATCGATCATGGCCGCGTCGGCCGCTTGTTTCGCTCGGGCAGCGTAATCGCCGACTCGCGGCGCTTTTTCATGAATGTTGACGCGGTCGGCGACGACTTGCGCCTGGTTGCGATCCCGAATTGCGGCAAAGGTCAGCCGATGCAGGTAAAGCGAATGTCAAACGGCGGACCGACCCTGCGCTCGCGGGCGCGGTTGGGCGGCGCAATGGGGCAGGGCTGATGCGATCCGCGGCCGAACTTCGGGGTTTTGCCCGCGCTGCGGCGCAAGCTCTCGCGCGCCAGACCGACATATCGGAGTTCGAGATTTACGCCGCGTCGGCTGAGGATCAAGTAGCGCGGATTGCGTTCACGTCCGATATCCCGTGCCGCGGCGTAGAGGAGTTCAAGACGCTTCACGCCGACGGCTTCCAGCTACGAATCGTGATGCGCCGCGATCCGCACGAGGTGGGTACCGCATTCGAAGCTGGAGACTTTAACCTCGCCGCGCTGCACCGAGCGCTCAAGCGCGCGCGCCGCACGACCGTGGTCGATCCGCACTTTCCGGGATTGTCGATCGCGCAAAAGACGTCGCTACCCGCCGCCGCTGCATATGGCGATTTGTCGCGCGTGAGCGGCGCTGTGCTCGCTAAATGCGCGTGGCAGATAATTGGCTCGGCGATCGAAGCCTTTCAGAACAGCACGGTATCACGAGGGGAGAATCCCGGGCTCGTGATGGGTGGAGATATTTCGATTATCCGGGATCGGATCGCGCTCGCCAATTCCAATTTCTCCGATGTGCGCAGCGACGAAA
>JAJZAG010000292.1 GCA_021799555.1 Deltaproteobacteria bacterium
CGGATCGAACGGGATCGTGATTCCAAGCTTCATCATGACGCACATTTCTCCAAGGACTCGAATGTAGCGCAGGCCGCGATAGCTGCGAAAGCGCTGACCGGTCGTTCAAATCGTGACGGCTCCGCATTTACCTCGCCTTCAGATCCAGAGCGAGCTTAAGCGCCTCCGCCAGATGCATTGGGTGCCGGCCGGGGCACAGATGGCGAATCTGCGCGCGGCAGGAGAATCCATCGGCAATTATGATGCTGTCGCGCTCGCTCGCGCGGATCGCCGGCCCGAGCGCGCGCTCGCCCACCGCGCGCGAAACCGCGTAGCGCTCGACGCCATATCCAAACGCGCCCGCCATCCCGCAGCATCCCGCATCCAGCACGCTGAAGCCGGGGCCGGCGGCGCGGCCAAGAATCGTGGCCTCGCCGATAGTGCCTGCGAGAGCGTTTTGATGGCAATGCGGATGCACGAGTGCGCGCCCCGGCATCGCCGGCGGTATGAAATCGGGCGCCTCGCGCTCGAGAAATTCCCCGAGCAGCATCGAGCGCGCAGCCAGTGCGGCGGCCTTTGCCTCGCGCGGGAATATCGCGGGTAGCTCATCGCGAAAAGTCAGGATGCAACTGGGCTCGAGGCCGACGATCGTGGCGCCGCGTTCGGCGGCCGGTGCAAGAACCTCAAGCGCCGCTTCAAGATAATGCCGCGCCTGCTCGAGCATCCCATACTCGTAAAACGGACGGCCGCAGCACAGATCGCCCGCGGGCAGAGTCACGCGAAATCCCGCGCGTTCGAGAACCTCAACCGCCGCGATCGCGACGCCGGGTTCGAAGAAATTATTGAATGTGTCGGGGAATAGAATCACCTCGCGCGCGTCCGGATCGGGCGAGCGCCTGGTCGTCGTCCGCTCGGCAAACCATGCGCGGAACGTCCGCGGCGCGAAACGCGGCAGCTCGCGCGCCGGATGGATTCCCAGCATCGCGCGCGCGACCTTGGCCGCGATCGGCGCATGTGCAAGCGCGTTAACGAGCCGCGGCGCGAGGCTCGCGGCGCGCGCGATCGCGTGGATCCGCCCGAAGAAGTGCGCCGCGAGTGGGCGCCGGTGCGCGCGGTGATATTGCGAGAAAAATTCCGCCCGGTACGCCGCCATGTCAACGCCCGACGGACACTCGCTCTTGCACGCCTTGCAGGCGAGGCAGAGCTCGAGAGCTTCTTTGATCGCCGGATCGATGAAACCGCCGGCGAGCGTGTCGCCCGAAAGCGCCTCGAAAAGAATTCTCGCGCGCCCGCGCGTCGAATGTTTTTCGTCGCGCGTCGCCATGTACGACGGGCACATCGCGCCGGCATCGGTCTTGCGGCATTTTCCGATTCCGACGCATTTGAGCGCCGCGCCGGCCATTCCGCCCTCGGCGGAGAAATCGAAGTGTGTCGCGATGGTGCGCGGTTTCCAGCCGGCGCCCTGCTTGAGATGCGAATCGAGCGGGTACGGATCGACGATTACGCCGGGGTTCATGCGGCCCGCGGGATCGAAAATGAGTTTGAACTCGCGGAACGCGTCAATCAGATCGCGCGGATACATCGCCGGCAACAGCTCCGAACGCGCGAGCCCGTCGCCGTGCTCGCCGGACAGCGACCCGCCGAGCTCGGCGACGAGCGCGCCAAGATCTTCCATCGTCGCGCGGAACGCCGCGATGCCTTCGCGCGCGGCGAGATCGAAATTGATCCGCGCATGGACGCATCCTTCGCCAAAATGTCCGTAATAAGTCGCGGCGCTGAGTCCGCGGCGCGTTAGTATCGCGTCGAACCGGCGCAAATACTCGCCGAGCTTCGCGGGCGCCACCGCGGCGTCCTCCGCGCCCGGCCAGGTGCGCGGACGACCGGCGATAAACGCGCTCGAACCGAGGCCCGACTCGCGGATTTTCCACACCGCAGCCTGCTCGCGCGAGTCGGTGAGAATCGCAACTCCCGTCAGTCCGCCGGCACGACGCGCCTCGGCCATCATGGCCTCCGCGCGGCCGCGCGCTTCGTCGCTCGAACCGCCGCCGAGTTCGACGACCAGGAAGGCGCGGCCCTCCGGCAGAAATCGCACCCCGAGCATTTTCTTCTCGCGGGCGAAGTCGGGAAGGTTGTGATCGAATCCTTCGAGCGCCTCGGGGCGATGCGCGAGCATCCAGGGCATCTGATCGGCGGCTCGAAAAACATCGTCAAAGCCGAGCACCAGCACCGCAACATTCTTTGGCCGCGGCACGATTCGCAGCGTGGCGGCGGTT
The DNA here is from genome assembly GCA_021799555.1 of Deltaproteobacteria bacterium. Taxonomy (GTDB): domain Bacteria; phylum Desulfobacterota; class Binatia; order Binatales; family Binataceae; genus JBARDN01. Next base: position 2,253 of record JAJZAG010000292.1, read on the forward strand.
GTGATCGCACAGGTGCCTTCCGAGCCGACGAGCGCGCGGGCAAGATTGAATCCGCGCTCGGGCAGCAGCTCGTCGAGGTTGTAGCCGGAGACGCGCCGCGGGATTTTGGGATAGTGCGCACGCACGGCGTCGCTAACGCGATCGCGCAGGGCAAGGGTCGCGCGAACGATCTCCGCGAGGCGATCGCCGCGCGCGACTCCTTGCGCAATTACGCCGGCGTCCATCGCGCCGCCAAGCTCGAGCCGCGTACCGTCGTAAACAATCGCGTCGAGCGCCTCGAGGTTATCAACCGTCTTGCCGTACGCGGCCGAATGGGCGCCGCAGGAGTTGTTGCCGATCATTCCGCCGATCGTGCATCGGTCTTTCGTCGAAGGATCGGGCGCGAAACACAGCCCGTGCGGCGCGAGCGCGGCGTTGAGATCGCTCTGCACGACGCCGGGTTCAACCCTCGCGCAGGCGCGTGCGGGATCGATCGCAAGAATCCGGTTCATGTATTTCGAGAAATCAAGGACCAGCGCCGCGTTGGCCGCCTGTCCGGCAAGGCTCGTGCCGCCGCCGCGCGCCAAAATCGGAAGCGCGTTCTCGCGCGCGATTTCCAGCGCCGCCGCAACGTCGCCCGCGTCACGCGGCGCGACTACGCCGATCGGAATCTGCCGGTAGTTCGACGCGTCGGTCGAGTAGGCCGCGAGCGTACCGCTATCGAAGCGCACGTCGCCGGCGACAACCGAGGCAAGCTTGCGTTCGAGCGCTCTGGTCGCGGGAGTCATCGCGCCTGAGTCTATCGCGAGTCCGCACCGCGCGAACATCGCGATGCAGAAAAAAAACGCGGCGCGCTCGAAACTCCGAGCGCGCCGCGCGGTGACGGAATGATTCGCTATGATTTCAGTTGCATCCGGTGAAGCTCAGCGTCGGTGTTGGCAGCGGCGACGCGTGAGGGGCGCTCACCAGCTCCGCTTGTGTGCACTCCGGAGTTGTTGAGCCAATTTTGGTGGCCGCGCCGAACAGCGAGTAATTCGTGCCGGTTGCACCTGCGGTGTACGTCTCGCCGGCGGCACCGGTGACAGGATTATCAGGCGGCATCACAATCGTGAAGCAGGCGCAGTTGGTCCCACTCGGGCACGCCGAAGAACAGCCATTCGAGGCGGTAGCGACCGGGCTCAACGCGCTTCCCGAAAACAAGGGGATTGGCGCCTGATTGGCACTGTCGGTGCCAAAGCCTTGCGTGCCCTGGAAGGCGATGTCATCTCCTGTGCCCGGGGGAGACGCGCTCGTCGTCGTGACCTGTGGGCTGAGGGTCGCCGCGCCAGTGCTGCCGGCCACAACCGGAATTACGAGGTCGTTTGGACCGCCGCTTGCCGCGACAGTCACGCCCGTTGTGATCGTCGCGTCAGACGCATTATTCGATTCAGGTACCTTCTGCGAATCAATCACTATATCGTAAGTGCCGACGGGCACCGGGCAGAACGCGAAGTTCCCGTCGCTATCGGTCGTGGCTTCGGCAACTACATCGTTCACCGCGAGGCTCGTCGTACCCGCGGTCGGGGATGCTTCGGGTACATTCGGAGCCGAGGGCTCGGTCTCAAGAAAAACGCTGGCATTTGGAACTACGGTAGTGCCTGCGGTGACCTTTCCCGAAGATACCGTTCCCGCCACGACGTTGCCGACGATAATCGGCTGAAGCGCAACTTCTCCGGCGTGCAGCACTGGCTTGAACATGTATGACGCACTACCGCTAGGCCTACCGTGCTTTCCATGATTGCCATGGCTGCCGCGAACCTGGCCGTGCGGGCCATGAACGACCAGCGATCTGCACGCATCGACGTCAACGTCGAGGTCGAGGCCCTGTCCGGCTACGACCGAGAAGCCGCCGCGCGAAATCTGGCTCGCCGGAATCTTGATACCAGTTTGGGGGCCGCTCGGGACCGTTAATGGGGACAGGCCGGATCCCGTATCGACGCAATTGTAAACCGTATTGCCCAGGGACGAACACGCGTTCTCCTCAGCGGGGATGATAGGATTGCTGTCGCTGCCGGAGCCATTGGCGACGGTGATCATGCTGAGCTGTTGATATTTGCCGGGCGGCAGACCGGTTCCGCCCATTGACACGATGGGGCAATCGGCCATATCGAACGCCTCGCTTGGTTCGTTCGATGAGAACAGCAGATCGAACTGTTGCGGCGCGCCGGAGGTCAGCGAGACAAAACCGGCGTTGCCCTTGCCGCTGCGATGCGCCTTAATGTCGGAGATCGTCACGAAGATATGCGTGACGCCGGTCGCTTTGCACGACGCTGCACCGCGGCTCCGGTTGCTCAGCTCAACCTTTACTTTCGAGCTTTCGGACGCGGTCGCCGTGGCGCTGATTCCAACACCAGCAGCCAAAGCGAGGGCCGAAAGCGCGACGACGGCGAATGCACCGGTTCGCGATAGTGAGCGGCGGCGGGTCCTAAC
>JAJZAG010000293.1 GCA_021799555.1 Deltaproteobacteria bacterium
GCGTCTCGGCCCTCAAGTTCACCCACTTATCCGATGCGCACGCGCGAATCCTGCTGCGCAACGCGCTATTCCACGGACGCCAGCGCGTAAGCGCGCTCACGATCCCGTGGTGCACCTATACCGACCCCGAAGTTGCGCACGTAGGCCTGAGTGAGGAAGACGCCGCGCGGCGCGGAGTCTCGATTACGACGTTTGCGCAGCCGATGGCGGAAGTCGATCGCGCCGTTCTCGACGGACTAACCGAGGGTTTCGTGAAGGTTCATGTTCGAACGGGTACCAGCCAGATTGTCGGCGCGACGATTGTCGCTGCTCATGCCGGCGAAATGATCTCGGAACTGACGCTCGCGATGACGGCCGGTATCGGACTCGACAAGCTGAGCGGCGTCATACATCCATACCCGACCGCATCGGACGCGATTCGCAGCGTCGTCAACCAGTACATGCGCACGCGCCTGACGCCATTCGCCGCGAAGCTGTTCAAGCGATGGTTCGCGTGGACCCGCTAATTGGTCGAGCAATAGTTATCCTCGGATTGTCAGTACCGCCGATTCGGTGGCGGCCGGAAATCAATTTGGAATCCCCAACTCGGCAAATCCGCGAAATCTGCGGATTGCCGCGCGCTTCAGCGCAGGCGCAGATTGAATGCCTGCCTACCTTTTTCTCCGGGACGGACCTCGAACTGCACCTCCGATCCTTCACGCAGGTCTTCGAAGTACACTTTGGGCGACAGTCGCGAGCGATGGAAAAACACCTCGTCGCCGCCGTCGTCGGGTTCGATGAAACCGAAACCTTTGTCCTTGACGACTTTCTTGATCGTGCCGAACACTGATTTTCCCTCCGCTGATTTTTATGCAACCGCTATTCTTGAGCTTACGGCGCGCCAGCCGTATGTAAAGGGCATTACGCGCCGCAAAATTGGAACATCGTGCTCAAAGCTGTAACTCTCAAGGAAATCGAACGAATCTTCGAGGTTCTGGACGCGATGAATATCTCGCGGGAGGCGGTAGTTATTCCGCTACGCCCCGAGCATCCCGGGCGCGTCTCGATTATGAAAGATGGCAAGCTCGAGATCGTCGTCGAACGCGACGGCGACTTCGCCGCTTGGGTTAGCGGGCTTCGGGATCGGATTGAAGAGCTGATGAAACCACCGCAGGACTGAGTTCAATCAATACCGCGCCATGATCGACGGTGTCGCCCGGCTTGGCGCAAACCCGCTTGACGACCGCCGGGCTCTCCGCCGAAAGCGTGGTTTCCATCTTCATTGCTTCGATTATGACCATCGCCTGTCCGGCCGACACAACATCGCCTTCATTTACGAGCACCTTGAGCACCTTGCCAGGCATCGGCGCAATTATCTCGGCCGCCGCTAGTCCCCGCCGCGCACGCCGCGCACCACCATCCACCGGTGCAAAGTCGAAGGTGCGTGGGCCAACGGCGACGAGGATGGACTGTTTTCGACGCGCCCCCATCACTCGAAACCGCCGTCCTTCTATTTCAAGTATCGCACTTGCGTCCCCAAGCTCACGCAATGTCCCTGCAAGCTCGCGTCCGTCGATGCGCGCGCGTATCTCAAATCCCTCGCGAAAGAGGATCTCAATCTCGAAATCGCGCGATCCACTCTTAAGCTTCACTGGCGCTTCCAGAGCTCGAAGCCGCCCAACGCCTTCCATGGCGAGCGATCGGCTCCGTCCGCTGCAGTGAGTTGCGCGGCGGCCTCGGTTGGCCTGATCCCCAGAGCGCCGCTTGCGGTCAGAGAGGCGGCAATCAACGCAGCCTCGGTCAAAGCTTGGTCCTCGGACGGCCAGTGCGAAAACTGCTCCTCGATGAACCGCGTGGACAAGTCCGCCGCGCCGAACGCCTCGCTCGCAATCACGTCGCGCAAAAATGCCGCCGTGTTGGTCACGCCGAGGATTGCGAGCTCGTCGAGCGCCGCGACCATCCGTGCGCGTGCCTGCTTCCGATCGGAGCCGTAAGTGATAAGTTTGCCGAGCAGTCCGTCGTAAAACGGAGTCACTTCTGACCCGCGGGCAAGATGCGTGTCGAAGCGCACGCCCGGACCCGCGGGTACGCGGAGATCAAGAACGATTCCGATCGCGGGGCGAAATCCGGCGGATGCGTCTTCGGCGTTGATACGGCATTCGATCGCACAGCCGCGCGGCGCGGACGGCGGAGCGATTTCTTCGCCGCAAGCGATTTTTAGCTGCTCCTCCACCAGGTCGCACCCAAACCGGATTTCGGTTATCGGATGCTCGACCTGGAGGCGTGCGTTGACTTCGAGAAAATAGAAGCGATCGCCATCAACGAGGAACTCAGCCGTGCCCGCGTTCGTATAGCCCGCAGCCCGCGCAAGGCGAGTCGCCGCCGCCAACATCGCGTCCCGCGCCGTGTTGCTTAGGTGCGGTGCGGGGGATTCCTCAACGATCTTCTGATGCCTGCGTTGAATCGAGCAATCGCGTTCACCCATCGTGACGATATTTCCCTTTTCATCGCCCAAAAACTGCACTTCGATATGCCGGGGCCGCGCAAGGTATTTCTCGATAAACACTCGCCCATCGCCGAACGCTGAGAGCGCCTCGCGCGAGGCAGCCTCGAGCGCCGCCACGCAAACCTCCGCTGATTCGACCACCCGCATTCCGCGCCCGCCGCCACCGGCCGCCGCCTTGACGAGTATCGGAAAGCCTTCGCGCGCAGCAAACTCGCATGCGGCGTCGGGTGCGGCGGCTTCCAGACCCGGAACGACTGGAACGCCGGCTGCGATTGCGAGCTTGCGCGCGGAAATTTTGTCGCCAAGCTGCGCCATCACATCAGCGCGTGGCCCGACGAATATCAATCCAGCTTGTTCGACGGCACGCGCAAATTCCGGCCGTTCGGACAGGAACCCATATCCGGGATGAATCGCATCGGCGCCGGTTTCACGCGCGGCCGCGATTATCGAATCTATATTCAGGTAGCTCTCAGCCGCAGGCGCGCCGCCGATCAGGCGCGCGTCGTCGGCCGCTGCGACGTGAGCACTGTGCGCGTCGGCTTCCGAGAACACCGCGACGGTCCGCAGTCCCATCGCCCGCGCCGTGCGGATAATCCGCAGCGCTATCTCGCCGCGATTGGCGACGAGCAAAACCTTGAGCTTGCGCCGAGCCATCGAGGCTTGAAGCCTAACACATCGCCACGTCGCCTCAAGCGCGTTGCCAACGTCGTGCCGCCTGCCGGCGCGATTGCAACGGCGGTGTTCCTGCGATAATCCGCCGATAGCGTCCGCGACTTTTCGCGCGCAAACTATTGCGATGCCGCACTACTTTGAAGATTTCTCGCCCGGTCAGAGCTTCAAGCATTGGCCCGGCCGCACGATCACCGAGTTCGACAACACTTGGTTCACGTTAATGACGATGAACTCCAACCCCATCCACTTCGACGCTGCTTACGCGGCGAAATCGCAGCACGGTCGATGCCTTGTTAACGGGCTTCTGGTGCTTGCGACGGTGGTCGGCATGAGCGTCAAGGATATCAGCGAGAACGCGATCGCCAATCTCGAATACGAGTCGGTGCGCCACAGCGCACCGACCTTCGCGGGCGACACGATTTATGCCGAGACCGCGATCCTCGAAACTACGCCGTCGAAGAGCAAATCCGACCGCGGAATCCTCTATGTCGAGACTCGCGGACTCAACCAACGCGGCGAACAGGTGATGATCCTGCGCCGGCGCGTGATGATTCCGCGCCGCCCGGTCTGAACGCGAATTGCGCCTACGGTATCGTGATGGACCAGCTATATTTCGTCGTTCACACCCATTGGGATCGGGAATGGTATCAGCCGTTCCAGCAGATGCGCGCGCGGCTGGTCGCGATGGCGGACAGGATGATTCCGCGCGTCGAGAGCGGCGAGATCCCGTTCTTTCATTTTGACGGACAAACCATCGTTCTCGACGATTACCTCGAGGTGCGGCCCGCGATGGCGCGGCGGCTGCGCACGCTTATCCGCGCCGGGAAAATCCAGATCGGGCCGTGGTACGTGCTCGCCGACAGCTTTCTGGTCAGCGGTGAATCGCTAATCCGCAACCTTGAAATTGGAATCGAATCCGCGCGCCGCTTCGGCCGTCCGCTCGATGTCGGATATCTGCCCGATCAGTTCGGGCACATCGCGCAGCTACCGCAAATCCTTGCCGGATTCGGATTCCGCACCGCCGTGCTGTGGCGCGGCGTGGGGGCCGATGTCACCCGCAATCGCTTCGTATGGGAAGCGCCGGACGGTTCAACGGTCAACACCGTGTACCTCCAATTCGGCTACTCGAACGGCGCCAATCTGCCGCTCGAATCGGTCGATAGCTTCGTCGCTCGCGCAAAGGAGATCGCTGACCGCGAGCGCTCTTTCGTAGACGGCGGCCCGATTCTTGTGATGACGGGCACGGATCACACTGAACCAGACCCACGCCTGGCGGCGCGGATCCGCCAGGCGCGCGAGGTCTCGGAACTCGGCTTCGAGCTCGGACCTCTCGAAGGCTTCATCAACCGCACTGACGCGATGCCATCGAACGGAGACTCTGGACGCTTCGCGCGTCATCACGGCGAGCTGCGTTCGCCGCTACGCACCCATCTGCTCCCGGGGGTTACGTCGGCGCGCACTTGGATCAAGCAACGCGATTTCGCCAACTGCTACTTTCTCGAGCGGCTGGCCGACCCGCTCGCCGCGCTCGCTTCAG
>JAJZAG010000294.1 GCA_021799555.1 Deltaproteobacteria bacterium
GAGCCGTAGCAATAAACTCCGATACGAGCCAGTTATGCCTGCATTTAAAATGGTTCGCCAGGACTATCGGCGCGTAACGGGCCATTTCGCTCAGCCGGTGCATCGCTGCAATCGTGATCGTCAGAGAGCTTAACTTGATTACACCCTCCGAATTACTGCGCTTGAGATACCAAAGGCGCGTAGGTCCCTGAATGTAGTAGAGAGTCTTTCGGACCTTACGATGGTAATTGATCAGGCGCGTTTTGTTTGCCTCTTCTGCCGCTCGCGATCGAACCCACTTGAATCTGTCGGCCATTCTGATCGTGAAGGACTCTTGAACGCCTAAATCGCGTTCGAACCCCTCCAGCTTGTTGAGCGTATGCGCCGTCGCATACCGGTCTTCAACTTCCGCGCAAAACCACGCCTCCGACGAATCATCTTTTCTGACGAACCTAGGATTTCGGATCGGGATGAACAATTCGGGTCGAGAAGCGTATGTCAGCTTGTACGCTCGATGAATGTAAGGGAGGTTATAGAAAAGATCCTTGAGGGAATATACGAACCTGCCCGCCGGCTCTGTCAGATACCTGCGTAGCTCCGCAAGCGTGCCCCCTTTCTGAAGCGTGACAATCTCGTTCGCCAGTGACGTCTTCCTTCCGGGGCCCGATTTGCCTGTGACACCGTGCCGGTTCGACGAGACTCCGTGAAGATTCAATAGAGCGTTCACCGCGTTTAGAAAACAGTAGTAAAGAGTCAACGGCGAGGAAGTGTTCGGAAGGTTTTTAGACGCTTCAAAGAAGTGCCGCGCCTGTTCCCAATAGAATAGTGCTTCGTCACGTCCCTGGCGTCGCAGCCACATGGTCACATAGTCCCACGTATCAGCAACCAACACCGTTCGGCTCATGAAGTCAGGCGCAACAATGATCTTGTGAGCAGCCAGCGGCCTGCCACGCAGCTGTATCTGTTTGAAAGCCATAACCCCGAGGCGACCTTTAGCACGAATGCCGAATAATTAGCTCGCCACAAGATCGTTTACGACCATCCAGAGCTCTTGATAATCACTGCCGCTGGCCCCTCTTCAAGCACGGGCACCTCAGGGAAATGGACCGCCTCTTGCTGATGCTTTCAGCCATCGCCGACGCGAATTCGGCGGACCGGAGCAGCAGATGGAAAGCGAGTTCTACCTCTAGGCACGCCGCGAACGGGATGAACGCTACGGCGATCTCGTTCTCGGAAAACGTAACTGGCAGATCGCCTCGGACGGCCTGATGCTCCTAAGCCTCATTCTTGCTCTCGGCATCTTTTGGATGAGCGCGCGCACCAAGGTGATCCCGTTCGTGGTCGAGGTCGACAAGCTCGGCTACGCGATCACGATCCCGGCCGCGCTCACGGCGCGAACATCTCCTGAAGTACCGACAATACTTGCCGGAAAGTCGAGGGCGCCACGCGGCCGAGACTGCGAATCACACGCTCCCGATCGACCGCCCGGATTTGATCGAGCACAACATTACCGGTCCTTCCCGCAAAACGGCAGGCGACGCGAAAGGGATACCGATGCCCGCCGGTAGTCAGCGGCGCGACGATGAAAGTGCGCAGATGCGCGTTTAGCTCGTCGGGCGAGACAACCACACATGGGCGCGTCTTTCTAATTTCGCGTCCACGGGTTGGGCTGAGATCGACGAGAAGCACTTCGCCGCGGTGTATTCCGCTCGGCGCTACCATGTCCACTCTTTGTTATCGAAACGCGTGCTGGTTGGCGCGTCAAGTAATTGATCCTCATCGCGCGCGAGGGCCAGCTTGGCGGCTTCGCTCCAGCCGGCTCGCGGGTGCGCAACGGCGGAGATTACGATCGCGCCATTGCGAGCACGGATCTCGACTTCATCCGACAGTCCCGCCTCGGCAATCAGCGGCTTCGGCAGGCGAACACCTCGCGAGTTTCCGATGCGGACAATACGAGCCTTCATGGCCGACACTCCTCCGACTTGCGTGATTACGAAGTAAGCACAATCGCACTGCAAGATCAATTGTTGCGGGGAGATGGCGCTGGGCGGTTCTTGCGTCCGCTGAGTCCACGTCCGTCATTTCGACCAAGGGGAGAAATCCCGGGGCGGAGGGCAGCGAGGTGCGGGAATGACGGCGAAGCGTTGCGCTTGACAGCCGCGAAACGATTATCGTTTCGCGGGCGGCGAAATTTTTGTCAAGGCTGAACAGTTCAGCCTTATCGAGCTCGGCCGACTATGGCATCATCGCTGCGCGTGACCCCGCGCCGCGGCCCCGCGAATGGGGACTACGTCATCAGGTGATCAAAATGCATTTTTCACAGGGTCGGGGTCAGGACGGACTTCCATTTTTTTGCGGGGAAACTCCGGCGTTTACAGGATATTTTTGTCCCGCAAGCCGCGGAATCGGAGAGACGAACGCGCCGTCTCCGAACGGGTGTTAGGCTGGACTTGACGTGGGGCGGCGGGCGGGTTATTCGCTTGGGAGACTCAAGCCGAGATCCTGAACGAGTGGTATGGACGTGTCGCAACACCTATCGATTGTTACCGATTCGAGCGTCGATCTGCCGGCCGGGGAAATCAGCCGGCTCGGAATCGAAGTCGCGCCGATTCAGGTCGCTTTCTCGACCGAGTATTTCCGCGACGACCGCCTCGCGCGCGGCGAGTTCTATCAGCGCCTGCCCGGCGAGCCGCGCCTGCCGGTAATCGCGGCCGCGATGCCGTCGGATTTCCTCAACGCGTTCCGCAAGGCGCACGCGCGCGGCGAGCAGGTGCTCTGTCTGATCAATCCCTTCGAGTCGTGCTCGACGTACACGGCCGCGTATTCGGCGGCGGTGGTCGCCAAGCGCGATAATCAGATCGCCGTCGAGGTGCTGAACACAGGCCGCGCGCTGACCGCGCTCGGAGCGGTCTGTATCGAGGCGGCCGAGATGGCGGCGCGCGGAGCGAAAGCCGCCGAAGTGATCGCGGCGATCGAAGAGGCGACGCCGCAGATCGATACTTATCTCGCGCCGGCGACGTCTGAATACCTGCAGCGCGACGGGCGTATCTCGATCTACGAGATGAACGTCGGAAGCCTCAAGGGCACCGTGCCGCTCATCCGTATCTGGGGCCGGGTCGCGGTCGTGGACAAGTCAAAAACCCAGGCGGAAAATATCGATAAGATGCTTGCGCGCGCCGAGCGCGAACTCGTCGGCGCCGAGGCGACCGTCGTCGTGACGCACGGAGCGAATCCCGACGGCGCGAAAAAGCTCGCCGAGGCCGCGAAGAATCGGCTGCGATGCAAACGCGTCATCGTCACGGAACTCGGACCATCTGCGGGCGCCTACTGCGGCGCCGGCGTCCTCGGACTCGGATTCTGTCCGAGCCTGGTGAAGCTCAACTGATCTAGAAACCCGACCCGGAGCGCGAATATGAAATTCGGAATCTTCTACGAACATTCGGTGCAGAAGCCGTGGACCCGGCAGTCCGAGCTGCGTGCCTATCAGCAGGCGCTCGAGCAGATCGAGCTTGCCGATGAACTCGGCTTCGACCAGGTCTGGGAAGTCGAGCATCATTTTCTCGAGGAGTATTCGCACTCGTCTGCGCCCGAGGTTTTCCTCGCCGCCGCCGCGGCGCGCACCAAGCGGATCAGGATCGGGCAGGGCATCGCGGTATGCCTGCCGCCGATGAACCATCCGGCGCGGATCGCCGAGCGCGCCGCCGCGCTCGATTTGATCTCGAACGGACGGCTCGAATTCGGCACCGGACGCTCCGCAACCTGGACCGAAGTCGGCGCGTTCGGAATCGACCCCGACGCTACCAAGGAAATGTGGGACGAAGTGATCCGCGCGATTCCGCGGATGTGGACCGAGGACGAGTTCGAGTGGAACGGCAAGTACTTCAAGATGCCGCCGCGCAACGTGCTGCCCAAGCCGATTCAGGATCCGCATCCTCCGATGTGGGTTGCGGTGTCTTCACCCGAGACCGCCGTGCAGGCCGCCGAACGCGGAATCGGGATGCTTGGCGTGACGCTCGGAACCCCAGCCGATTACAAGCGGCTGGTTGCCGACTATCGACGTATTATCAAGCACTGCGATCCGGTCGGCAAATTCGTGAACAATCAGGTCAACGCCGCGAGCTGGCTGTACTGCGGCGAAGACGAGAATGAAGCGCGCGCGGTCGGCGGCGCGGCGGCGTTCAATTTCTTTCGCACCGCGGCGCATCTGGTCGGGCTTGGCGGAATCTATCCGTCGCACGCGTACACGGCGCACGCCAACGCAACCGCGCTTTTGAGCCAGGCGGAAATCCAGTCGCTGCGCGAGGGCTTTCCGGTCGGCACGCCCGAGCAGATTGTCGAAAACCTGCGCTACTGGGACGAAGTCGGCGTCGAACGCGTGGTCTGCATGATCAACTTCGACCAGCAGATACCGCATCAGAAGGTGCTCGCGAGTCTCGAGCGCTTCGCGAAATACGTGATGCCCGAATTCGCCGAAGGCGCTAAACCCGCCCGCCATGCGGATAAACCCAAGGGCGGACCCGAAGCACCGCCTATGGCGACCTGACGGCAGGTCTACGTTCAACATTACTCGACTTGAGGATTATCATCCGTGCCTGACGAAGGACTTGCTCGCCACGAGCGATATCAAATCACGCTGCCCGAGGTGCGCGTTTCGTATCCGCCACTGCCGTGGAAGTGCGCTGACGCGACGATGCTCAATGTCTATTTC
>JAJZAG010000295.1 GCA_021799555.1 Deltaproteobacteria bacterium
TTCTCCATTGGTGCTGCGGTTCTACCAAGGTGCGCAGGCTGACCAGAAAGGTGCTCGCGAGCATCTTACGATCGACAGGCTTTCTTCGGCGGCGTTCCCGGTGCCGCGGCCATTCCTTTTCGAACCTGATCACGCCCCGCTCGGCGCACCGTTTCTGGTAATGCAGCGGCTGGAGGGCGGTCCGTTGTTCACGACGCGGAGCTTCCCCGAGGCTTTCAAAACCTTTTCACTGGGGTTTTTCGCTTTCGTGCGCGCCCAAGTGCGGCTTCATCGCCTGGACCCGCACGCCGACCCTTTCCGCGATATCCCCCGCGCGTACGAGACTGGTCTTACCGCGCCGGGCACGCCGATGCTCGATCGGGCGCTCGCGATTATCGCCGACCGGGTCGAAAACGCTCCCCTGCCCGGATTACGCGACGCCTTGGAACGGCTTAGCGCACGCGCGGGCGCGTACAGGGTCGCCGATCCATCGCTCTTGCATCTCGACTACCATCCCCGAAACGTAGTCGTGCGCGGAGTGCATCTATCGGGCGTGATCGATTGGGTCAACACCGACGTTGGCGACCGCCATCTTGACGCCGCGATGACCGCCGCGATCCTTTCGTCATCGGCGTTGGAGCATCCGCGATGGATGCGCGACAACCCGATCGGCAACTCGCTGCGATTCTCGTTCGCGTCGCTCTATGTTCCGCTCTACCACGCGATGTACCGGCTCGACTTCGAACGCTTTCGCTATTGCCAGGCGGTCGCGGCGATGCTCCGGCTGTCGATGATGGGGATGATGCAGGTGCGGGGGCCAGAGGCGGTCGGTTATCGGCCGGAGGCGATGGCTGAGGTTACACCCGCGGTAGTGAGACTTTTGTCGCGCTACGCCGAGCGCAAGAGCGGCGAGCGCGTGCGTATGGACATGGCGGCGCAGCCGGCCTGAGCGCGCGAGCTCTCGCATCCGAACCCGAAAATCTGCTACCCAATCTGCTCATGAAGAAGTGCTCGATAACCGCAGTGTTCGCCCTGACTTGGCTGATGATGATGCCGCCGCCGAAGATGCCGCCGGTCAAGGACAAGAGCGGCAATTACGAAGTCAATTTGTCGCTGCCGGTCTCGCGATGGGTTGTCTTTTCGACCTATCGAAACGAAGCGGCGTGCCGGGGCGACCTCAAGGCGATGCCCAGTTACTTCGTCTGCATCGACAAGAACAGCCCCGCTCTGAAAGCTGCGTCTCCGCGCACAACGGCGCCAGCGGCTGCACCGGCGCCGTCCAGAAAGTGAGTCCGCAACGGTAGCTTCGCCAGGCTCCCGGCAGCCACGCAAAAGCGCCGTCGAAGCTCCGATGCGCGCGGCCGCGCACGCATTTCGCGTGTGCGCGGCCCGCAATTCAAGCGCGCAGCAACTCGCGCAGAACGAACGGCAGAATTCCGCCGTGCCGGATATACTCGATCTCTTCGGGAGTATCGACCCGCGCGACAACTTCAAACTGCTTCGTTTTGCCCGCGTCCTCAGCCCGCACCGCGAGGCGCTGGCGCACCTTGAGCCCGCCGCTGACGCCCGTGATCGAATAGACCTCGCGTCCGCTTAAGCCTAAAGACTCGCGGTTCTGTCCGGGCAGAAATTCGAGCGCGAGCACGCCCATCCCAACGAGGTTGCTGCGATGTATCCGCTCGAAGCTTTCGGCAATCACCGCCTTCACACCAAGCAGCAATGTTCCCTTGGCGGCCCAATCGCGCGACGAGCCCGAGCCGTACTCCTTGCCGGCGATCACGATTAGCGGCACTCCGGATTTACGGTAGCGCTCCGACGCGTCGAAAATCGTCATCTGTTCTCCGTCGGGCAGATGGACCGAGTAGCCGCCTTCGACGCCCGGGACCATCAGGTTGCGCAGGCGGATATTTGCGAACGTCCCGCGCATCATCACCTCGTGGTTCCCGCGCCGCGCCCCGTAGGAATTAAAGTCGGCAGGTTTGACCCCGTGAGCGATCAGATATTTTCCCGCCGGCCCATCAACCGCGATCGAACCGGCCGGCGAGATATGGTCGGTGGTAACGCTATCGCCGAGTACGGCGAGCGCGCGTGCGCCGGTGATATCGGCGAAGCTGCCGGCCGTGGCGCCAATTCCGTCGAAGAACGGCGGCGCTTTTACGTACTCCGAATCCTTTTCCCACTGAAACAGGTTGCCCTTGGGCACCGCCAGGCTCCGCCAGCGTTCGTCACCCTCGAAGACGTGGCCGTACTCGCTGCGGAACATCGCCGAGTCGAGCGAGGTCGCAACCGCCTGCGCGACCTCTTCGGGTGAGGGCCAAATCTCGCGCAGATAAACCGGCCGACCCTGTGGATCGTGGCCGAGCGGCTCGTTGTTGAGGTCGAGATCCAGGGTTCCAGCGATAGCGTAGGCGACCACGAGCGGCGGCGAAGCAAGATAGTTGAAGCGCACCGCGGGATTGATTCGCCCCTCGAAATTGCGATTTCCGCTCAGCACCGCGGCGGCAACCAGGTTCCCGGTTTTGATCCCGCCGGCGATGTCGTCGTCGATCGGCCCGCTGTTGCCGATACAGGTCGTACAGCCGTAGCCGACGAGATCGAACTTGAGCTTGCGCAGCGGTTCGAGCAAGCCCGCTCTTTTGAGATATTGCGTGACGACTTTCGAGCCGGGCGCAAGGCTGGTTTTGACCCACGGCCGCGCGCTTAACCCGCGCTCGACCGCTTTTTTCGCGAGCAGCCCGGCGGCCAGCATCACTGACGGATTCGACGTGTTCGTGCAGCTTGTGATCGCGGCGATAATCACCGACCCGTGCGCGAGGGAAAACTTCTCGGCGCCGCGAACCACTTCTACGCTGTGCGCAATCGGGCCGAGAGCGGTGGACGGCACGCGCTCGTGCGATGCTACCTGCACATTTCCGCCTTCCGAAATCCAGCGCTCGACAACTTTTGAATCGACACCGTTGTGGTTTGCGACTTCCTTTGCGAGGTCGCGGCGGAAGGTGATCTTCGAAGCCGCAAGCGGCACGCGATCCTGCGGACGCCGCGGACCAGCAAGGCTCGGTTCGACGGAGGCAAGATCGAGCTCGAGCACGTCGGAGAAATGCGGCTCGGGCGTCGCCTCGGTGCGAAAGAGTCCCTGCTCTTTGCAGTAGGCTTCGACCAACTTGACCTGCTCTTCGGCGCGGCCGCTCATTCGCAGATAGGCGAGCGTCTGCTCATCGACGGGGAAAAATCCGATCGTTGCGCCATACTCGGGTGACATGTTGCCAAGCGTCGCCCGGTCGGCGACCGGCAACGAGCCAAGTCCGGGACCGAAATACTCGACGAATTTTCCGACCACACCTTTCTTGCGCAGCATCTGGGTGACGGTCAGCACAAGATCGGTCGCCGTGGCGCCCGCGCTCAGGCTGCCGTGGAGGCGAAAGCCGATCACTTCGGGAATCAGCATCGGGATCGACCGCCCGAGCATCGCCGCCTCGGCCTCGATTCCGCCAACGCCCCATCCGACCACGCCCAGTCCGTTGATCATCGTGGTATGCGAGTCGGTGCCGAGCACGGTGTCCGGATAAGCGCTGCCATCGCGGGCGCCGAAGACGACGGGCGCAAGATATTCGAGATTCACCTGATGGACAATTCCGGTGTCGGGCGGCACCACGCGGAAGTCGTTGAAAGCGCCCTGTCCCCAGCGCAGGAACAGGTAGCGCTCGCGATTACGCTCGAATTCGAGCCGTGCGTTGATTGCGAACGCATCGGCGGTTCCGAACGCATCGACCTGCACCGAATGATCGATCACCAGATCGACCGGCTGGAGCGGGTTGATTTTCGCCGGATCGCCGCCGAGCCGCTTGATCGCATCGCGCATCACCGCCAGATCGGCTACCACCGGCACGCCCGTGAAATCCTGCAAGAGCACGCGCGCGGGGCGAAATGAAATCTCGCGCGCGGACGGCTCGCCGTTCCACTTTGCGAGCGTCTCGACCTGCTCGGCGGTGACGATCACGCCGTCCTCGCGCCGCAGCAGGTTCTCGATCATCACGCGGATCGAGAAGGGGATCTTCGCAAGCGAAAAGCCGCGGCGCTCGAGCGCCTCAAGTTTGAAAATCGTCCAACTCTTGCCGCCGGACTTAAGGGACGCGCGCGCGCCGAAACTGTTGGTCGCCATCTAATCAGCCTCTGTCCTTTCTGGATACTTCAAGATCAGCGCGCGCTCCAGTCGGACCGCGCGCGCCATTATTCGATCGTCCGTCACGATGCTATTTGCGCTTAGAATAGCGCGCGCACACCGCGGATCAACCGCGCCTTAGATGCGCCGCGCGCGCCGGCGCCGGGCCGTGCAAGCCGTCGAAGACGAGCGCCCGGCCGTCGGAATGAAAGCGCATTGCCGCGAGCAACCCAACCCGCGCCGATTTCAGCGCGGGCGCACCGTCAACGGTGTCGAGCACAATCTTCGGCCGCGCCGCCAGTAGCGCCGCGACCGCCGCTGCGAACGCGTCGTCGTCCATCTCGCCGATCGACACCAGCGCGCGGCCCTGCAGTCCGAGCACCGGTATCCCCGTGCGCAGCACGATCACGTTCGCTGCGTCGCGCGCGATGCCGCATCCGGGCAGGATCGCGCCGTAAGGATTGGCCGGGTCGGCGGCGCTGATCGCGACCGGCTTTTCGCGGACCGGATTGAGCGCGCG
>JAJZAG010000296.1 GCA_021799555.1 Deltaproteobacteria bacterium
CCCAGCCACGTTTCGTGAAGGCAGCGACGCTCGCCGAATTGCCGAACGGCGCATCGCGGTCGCTCACTCTGGAGGGCAACGTGATCGCCCTCATCAACTCGGGCGGCAGGATCTTTGCCGTGGACAATCGATGCCCGCACATGGGATTCCCACTCGACCGCGGCACCGTCAAGGACTGCATCCTGACCTGCCATTGGCATCACGCGCGCTTTGATCTTGCGACTGGCGGCACTTTCGACCAATGGGCCGACGACGTGCGCGCGTTTCCGGTGCGCGTGGAACGCGATGCGATTCTGATCGATCTCGCGGAGCATCGAGATTTGAAGCGGCATCATCTGGCGCGGCTGAGCGACGGCCTCGAACGCGACATACCGCTCGTGATCGCGAAATCGGTCATAGCACTATCCGCCCGGGAGGAAGCCGGCGCAGTCGAGACCTTTCGCGCCGGACTCGATTTCGGAGTGCGGCATCGGCGCGACGGATGGGGCGCCGGACTGACGACGCTAACCTGCATGATGAATCTGCTGCCGTCACTCGAACCCGGAGACCGGGCGCGCGCCCTTTACCACGGACTTTCGAGCGTAGCTGCGGATTGCGACGGAAATCCTCCACGCTTCATGGTGCGGCCGCTGCCCGGCGCCGATAGCGCCAGCGTGACGACGCTCAAGGGATGGTTCAGGAGCTTCGTTGAGGTTCGCGACGCCGAGGGCTCCGAACGATGCATCACGACCGCGGTGCGCGCGGGTGTGGCACCGCAGACAGTTGCGGACATGATGTTTGCCGCTGCGACCGACCATCGCTATCTCTCGGGCGGCCACGTGCTCGATTTCACGAATAAAGCTTTCGAAGCGCTCGATCATGCCGGATGGGATCGGGCGGAGGCCGTGCTGGCGAGCCTGGCGCGCAGCTACGCTACGGGCGATCGCATGGAAGAAGCGATAGCATGGCGGAGTCCGCTGGATTTGGTCGCGATTCTCGAGCGCGCATTCGAGCAACTTCCGCAGGCACTCGAGGCGGGCTGCAGAGAGAGCCGCCGATGGTCCGGGCGCGAGGCGTTGGCGGACGTGATTCTCGGCGACGATCCGCAGGCGATTGTTGATGCGATGCTGGACGCTATACGGCAAGGCGGCGCACCGGCAGACTTAGGCGGCGCGGCCGCGTATGCGGCGGCGCTTCGAATCGCACGGTTTCACACCAGCAACGAATTCAGCGATTGGGACACCGCGCATCACAGCTACACGTTCTCGAACGGCGTCCATCAGGCGCTGCGGCGCGCACCGTCGATGGAACTCCTGCGCGGTGCGTTCGACGCCGCAATGAGCGTCTATCTCGATCGATTTTTGAACGTCCCAGCGGTTCGGATTCCACGCGCCAACGGGAGGGTGCGGCCACCCGCCGAGCTCATCGAAGCGCTGCATTCGCTCCTCAACTTGCAGCAACAGGTAAACGAAGTGGCCGCGGTGGTCGCCGAATATTTCGCGGGTGCGGGCGATGCCTCAGCGCTGATTGCCGCGATTGGCCGGGCGATGCTGCGCGAGGATCGCGACTTCCATACGATTCAGGATTTTGAAGCGGCAGTGCGCCAGTTTTCGGAGTTTCCGCGCGCCGACGGCGCCAATGTGATAATCTCGACGGCGCGCTATCTGGCGGCGCACGCGCCGACGGTGCGAGCCCAGGGACAAACTTATCAGATTGCGCAGCGGATGTTTCGCGGTGACCGGCTATTCGAGGAATAGGCGGCGGCACGTGCAGCGCCGCGCCTGCGATCAAGACGAAAGATTATTCGTCAGGGAGTAGTAGTCATGTCGATCACATTGAATCACACTATCGTTCCCGCGAACGACAAGACGGCTTCCGCGCGGTTCTTTGCGGAACTGTTCGGATTGTCTTACGACGGCCCGATGGGGCCGTTTGCACCGGTCAGAGTGAACGAAACCTTCACGATGGACTTTGACGATCGCCGCCCGCCGAAGGAAGTTCATCACTACGCCTTCCATGTGGGAGACGAGGAATTCGACGCGATCTTTGGCCGTGTAACAGCCGCGGGACTGAAATACGGCAGCGGCCCGCGATCGCCCGAAGACATGCAGGTCGGGAGCTCGCTTGGCGGGCGAGTCCTATACTTCCGCGAGCTAAACGGACATCTGCTTGAAATCCGGACCCGCGCCTGATGGCTGCGGTGTTACTTGAGTCCCGAGTAAACCGCGAAGATCAAGTTGCGGTAAGCGACCCCGACCTCGCGAAAGCCGATTTCACGCAGCCATTCGAGCTGCTCGGCGACCGTGGCAGTGCGATCGAATTTCATCCGTTCGAGCGCCGCGCGCAGGTCCGGCTCCGAGGCGCCGATTTCGCGCGCGCGTTTCAGCCACATCGCGTGATTGCGCGCCTCGAGCGCGGGCGTTTCGCCACGCACCTGATCGGCGTTTACCAAGATGCCGCCCTCGTTGAGCGCGGCGTAGGCCTGCGCGTACACGGCACGCTTCTGTTCGTCGGCGAGATGGTGGATCGACAGCGCGGAGACGACCGCGTCGTAGCGGCCGGTAATTTGCCCGACGCCGTAGTCGGCGACCTCGAAGCTGAAGCGAGCGCCTCCGGCGGCGAAGCGATCGCGCGCCTGCGCCAGCATCTCGTCCGAAATATCGACCATCACGATTCGCGCACGCGGGTATGAGAATGCGACGAAGGCCGAGAGCAGGCCGGTGCCCGCGCCCAGGTCGAGCACGGTGATCTCGCGGTCGCGCGCAAAGGGCAGCGCGTCGATCGCGGCGCGATAGAACTCGTCAAAACAGGGAACGAGCTTGCGCCGCGCGCGATCGTAAGTCTCGGCCGTACGATCGAACGCATATTTGATCGATTCCTGCATGGTGGAGCGAAACAGTTTGCCACGCGATGACGGCCGAGGCGATAGGCCCGCTCATATTCGCGGCCCGCGCGTCCGGTTTGTTGTGTATCGGCGGGCTGATTCGATATAAGGGACTTGAAGTAAGAAATTGTCCGGCGCCGGGTTGGCGCCCGCGCAAGCGTCCGAGGTGCGTGCCATGCCAAAGCCGATCGTATCCGCCGATTCGCATATCACCGAACCCCCCAACACTTACGTCGACCGGATCGATAGCAAGTACAAGGACACCGCACCGCACATGGTTCGCGACGCGAAGATGGGCGACCTGTTCGTGATCAAGGACATGGGCAACGGGATCCCGATGGGACTGCTTGCGGCAGCCGGCAAGAGCGCCAGCGAGCTTGCGCTCGGCGGAGTCAAGTTCGAGGAGATGCATCGGGGCGGATGGGATCCGAAGGCGCGTCTAGCCGATCAGGAGCGCGACGGAGTCGCCGCCGAGATCATATATCCGACTGTCGGCATGCTGCTCTGCAACCATCAGGACTTCGACTACAAGAAGGCATGCTTCGACGCGTACAACCTTTGGATGGCGGAATATTGCGCGTACCGTCCGGACCGGCTGATCGGAATCGGGCAGACCGCGATGCGCTCGCCGGCGGAGGGAATCGAGGATTTACGCAAGATGAAGGAGCTCGGGATGCGGGGAGTGATGATGCCGGGAAACCCCGCGCTCGAAGATTACGACAGCGCGATCTATGACCCGTTCTACGAAGCGGCGGTCGATCTGGAAATGCCGCTGAGCTTTCATATCCTGACGAGCAAGAACGACAGCATGTTCCAGACGCGCGGACCGCGCCTCAACGGGTTTCTCGCGATCATCCGCGGATGCCAGGACATTATCGGAACGTTTATCTTAGGCGGTGTCTTCGAGCGGCATCCGAAGCTGAAAGTCGTTTGCGTCGAAGCGGACGCGGGATGGGTTCCGCATTACATGTACCGGATGGACCACGCTTACGATCGCCATCGCTACTGGCTGCCGGCGGGAGCGTTATCGAAGATGCCGAGCGAATACTTCCGCGAGAACGTCTATGTGACGTTCCAGGATGACTGGGTGGCGTTCAAGATGACGAAGATGTGCAACGTGCGGCGGCTGATGTGGGCCAACGATTTCCCGCATAGCGATTCGACGTGGCCGTGGTCGCAGGACATCCTGAGGAAGCAAACCGCCGGTCTCGAGCAAGCGGAAAAGGACTTCATCCTGCATGATAACGCAGCGGAGCTTTACCGTCTGAGCATCTGAGGCGAGCTTAGTGCCGGCGAATTTCGCGCCAACGCGGGCCAGGCCCGCCGCAACGAACCAGATTTTCGGCCTCTATAATCCGACGCGCGAGCTAATCGGGACCGCGATCTCTCTATATCGCGGTGCTGGCGAGCGCACGGCGCATCGCAAACCAAGCGTCCGAGCCGCGTCGGAGGTCGCATGAGAATCCGCGGGTTGGAAAAGAACGAAGCTTCGTGGAGTATGCGGGCGCTCTATTTTCTGCTGAGGCGTCAATTCGGCAAGGTGCTGACGCCGATCACGGTGTGGGCACGGCGTCCGGCAATCACCGTGGCGATGACTTCGATGATGGCCGCGGTGGAATACTCGAAGGCTCTAGATCCGATCGTCAAAAATCTGGTCTCGATTCGAGCCGCGCAGATGGTCGGCTGCCCGTTCTGAATGGATATCGGCTCTGCGGTCGGCAGGGCAAAGGGAATCAGCGCGGAGAAGATCGACGCGATCGAGAGCTTTCGCGAAAGCGAGCTGTTTTCCGCC
>JAJZAG010000024.1 GCA_021799555.1 Deltaproteobacteria bacterium
AACAGGAAAACTCAGCCGCCACTCGAAAATGTTCTTCTCCAAGGGGCGTTGACTGACTGAGCATTTCCGATACGGATGCTCGAAAGTGCACTCTGCTATGCTCAATATCGAAGCCGCGTAGAACGTGGCATTCACCGCCAAGTCGAATAAAAAGCGAAAATATTCTATAACTTTGTCGATACTTTCCTGATTCAGGGGCAAGGCTGGAAGTGCAAATTGCGCGTCCGAAACCAATGCTAAAAATCTTCCCGACACTCTTTCTTGACAGGAGCGGCATTCATTAGCGAAACTCGCGCCGATTACCTACTCGCATAACCAGTTTGAAATCGCCTTACAGATAACGGGCAGAGAGAGGATTGAAGATGACAGGGAATACTTGGTTGAGGAGCGCCGTCGTGGTCGCGGCGGGGGTTGCGTTCACGATGGCCCTCACGAGCCCGACCGCCTGGTCCCGAGGGCGCAAAAAAAAGAAAGCTGAGCCGACGCCGACCATGACCGCAACTCCGACCGCAACTGCGACTCCGATCGTGAAGGAATGGAATTTCGATCAGGACAAAGCCGGTGGCCCGGCTGCCGGATGGACCTCGGTCGAGGGCGACTGGCAGGTGATTCCTGATCCGAGCGCGCCCAGTCAGCCCAATACTTATGGACTGCCACCGGGGCGGCTGCTGCAATCATTGATGAGCGCGTTGCAGTACTATCCGATGACGGTAGTCACGGACCCAACTGAGTACGGAGATTTCACGCTCGAGGCGTCATTCAAGTCGGCGGGCGGGCGCTTCGATTGTTCGGGCGGAATCTTGTTCCGCTACGGCGACCCGAAGAACTTCTACCTGCTGTCGGCGGGATGCCCAAGCGATTACTTCCAGTTTTCGCGGATGCTCAAGGGCAAGTTCGAAGTTCTCAAGCAAACCGTCGTGCCGACCGACAAGGATACCTGGTACAAAATCAAGGTCGTGGCGCAAGGCAGTCATTTCATGTGCTACGACGACAACAAGATGATTTTTGATTACGACGACAGCAAAATCGCCAAAGGGCGAATCGGACTATGGGCCAGCGATGACTCGCAGGCACGATTCGACAACGTAACATTGACGCTGCCTCTTGCCGAAAGCGCGCCGGAAAATACTGGAGCGGGATCGGCCGGTGGCTCGACTTCAGGAGCGACAATCCCGCCACCACCTGCGCCGCTACCACCGCCTCCGCCGGCGCATTGAGGATGCTGATGAAGAGCGGATGATCTGACGCGGCGGACGCCGAAAATTAGATTTCGGCGTCCGCACGCGTCGGCTAAGATCCTGCGTCGGGTGTTGATCGCGGACGTTAGGACAAATACGGTTGGATGCGATGAATAATGTGACCGAATCGCCTGCGGTAAAGATCGAAATTGAACGGCTCCCCGTGGGCAACTACCTGAAAGAAGTGACGCGTGGTGTCGGGGTAATGCTCGGGCTCGGCTTGCTTTGGGCACTCGAGATCGTTCGCAACTCCTATTTCAGCATGCTCGATCGAATGGGCGTAAAGCCGCGCCGCAACCGGCGTGCGAGCGCGTTCCCGCCCGGGGAACCCAAAAAGCGCACGATCATCCAAAGCTAGTCGCACAACTCGTGGGGCGGTGCCCCTTTTCGGTCGCGCAAGAATTCGGAATATCAGCTCGGAGTACGGCGTCGCGCTGCGCGGAGTCCCGGACTCCCCGGCGCGGTGTGGCGCGCTATCGAGGTAACCGCTCCGGCGTTCGCCGCAGCCCCCAGATTCTCGTCCAGAAGCCGCGCCAGATAGCGCGCAAGCTTGTCGTCAAGCACGCGGGCAAGCGCATCGATTTGCGCCGCTTGAATGATCTTCAGAAATCCGTCGAGCCGATGCGCACGATCGTGTTCGCGGATCAGCCGGGAGATTGCGCTTTGGGAAAGCGCTTCGAGCTTTGCAGCAAGTGCCCGATCCAGGCGGCTCACAAGCTCATCGAGTTCCGCGCGCGGCGAGATCGATCCGAGCATATAACGGCATTGCGCGCAGCGCGGCACCACCTCGAGGTGGCGCGCAGCATTGTGATCGCAACGGGCCACACGCCGCGCCAACCCCTCGAGATTCGGCATGAAGCCGCTGGCCAATGGCGGGCCGAGCATCTCAATCGCGTCGAGGCGCTCCAGCGCCTGCAATCGTCGGCGCGCATCGTCAAGGATGAAGGCGGCGCGCTCCATTTCGAGCTTCCACGCGTTATGCAAGCTACGGTATAAGGCGACGTAGGTCCATTTGAATTTCTGAAAGCGCGCCTCAAGCGCGTCCAGTCCGCGCGGGGCGCCAGCCAAAACCCGCGGCGCAAGCTCGGCCAGCAGAAGGTGACACTCGGTTTCGAGCGTGGCGACGCGCGGATCTTGAGCGGGTTCTTCCTCGGAAGGTATCCGTAAGCCTGTCGCTTCAACGAACTCGCGCATCGCGCGCATGCGCGGCGCGACCTCGGCGGCGGCCTCAAGTTCCCTGTAGTGCGAGACGACCTTCAGCGCAACATCGCGCCGAACCGGATCGGCGCCGATTTCGAGCAAGCGCTCGGCGCCGCTCTCGGCCAGTTCGACGTAGGCCTCTATAGTGTTCGCCTGCGCGGAAGGAATCGCAAGGTTGGCTTGGGCCAGCGCGGCCTCGAGGGTTCGCCGAGTCCTCGCCGCGTTCTCGACCGCGCTCGTCATCGCATCGCCGAGCGCGGCAACTCCTGCGCTGACGGAAGCGTCATCGCGCGCGGGTTCGAGGGACGGCTCGAATTGGCGCGTCAACGCGAGCGCCGCATTGAACCGCGTGGCCGACAGCGATAGTGCAGCGGCGGGATCGAACACTGCCTCGCCGGATTCGGTTATATGCACAGCGCCGCTGGTGCGCGCTTCGAGTCTGCGCAGAACATCCGCGAGGGCTAGCGCGTTGGCCGATCCTGGCGACCCGGCAGAAAGCATTGGCACCCGCGAATCGAGCTCCGTTAGCGGAACCGGCTTTGCAGCATCGAGCGCGGACTCGATAACCAGCGCGTTAAGTAGCTCGCGCGCCAGAATCTTTTCGTTTCCGTGAAATGCTTCGAGCGCATTCACAGCAACCTTGAACGCAGCCCGGCCAGCTTCGCCCAGGCGCGCCTCGACGCGCCGCGCAAGCACTGCGCTCTCCATCAGATCGGCGCAATAGATGAGACGCCCGGACCATCCGATATCCAGCTCGGAGACGATAGCCTCGCGTGCGAAGCGCGCCGCGGCGGCGACAGTTCCGGGAGGATCGGCGAGGACGCCAATCGCGCGGATTGCCAACGGCTCGAACGGGTAAATCTCGACCGGGTCGAAGCCGCGCAAGTTGATGCCGGCATAAAACTCTCGGATTGTTTCGTCCACTCCTTGAGCCAGCGTGCGCGCGCGTGCAATCGCGACGCGCATGACTTCCGCGGGGTTGCCGGGCGCGACAGCAAGTGCGATCGCGCCGGCGGGTGCGGGGCCGCGGCTCGCTCCAATCACGGTCAGCCGCATGATTCTAGTGGTACGCGCCAGGTTTGCGAGTGCGCCAAAGTAATCCGCGTCGTTTTCGGCGTTGGACGCGCTGAAATCAATCGCGATCGTCAACGCGCGAACACCGATGCGCCGGACGTGTTCCATTGCCAACGTTATCGCCTCGACGCCTTTCAGATCGCGCCATAGGGAAGCGCTCTCACGGTCGGCGCCAATCTGCTCGGCAAGCGCCTCAAGCAGGTACGATGAGATTTCATTTGAGGGAATACGCCCGGCAAGCTCGATTCCGCACACCAGATGACGGCCCGGCTCGGCCGCCGGAGTTGCCGCGCGATTCTCGAGCGCGAGTACGAAATTAAGGAAGTGCGTCTTGCCCGATCCCGGCGGACCAACGATCCAGTACATCGCCCCCTGCGGCGCGCCAATCGTGCGATTGACAATCTCCCAGGAGCGCTCCGCCGCACGCGTCATTACGAAGGATTCGACGGATTTCTCACGAGGCGTAATTTCCAACTCCACACGCTCCGGCGGCGCAGGCTCGGGAACGATTAGCGCGCGCGCTCCAGCACTGCGGATGCCTCGTTGATTCGCCATGTCTCTCTTCTAACAGGAAAGTAGCTATCGTTGCCATAATTTCACCCTAAGCTAGCTTATGTGACAGCGAGCTATAGTTGTCAGGTTTCAAATTCCGCGTCCGCGCGTTCGGACGCTCGGAGTGTCAATAGCGCGAATTTTCGAAGCGCAGCGTCGCAGAGCGTAGGAGGTCACTCGGGCTAAGAACGCGGACCAGCGATGGAACCATAAACTTTGCCGGTCGGCGACGAACACAAAAAGGCGTTTAACGGCCAAACCCAAGCGGCAGTAGCAGGAGCGGCGTAAGCAGGGCAACATCCGCCAGCACACGAAGCAACGGCAGAGTAATCCGTCTGTGGGAAGCTTCAAGGCCAGCCAATGCGATCGCGCTCATCGCGATTGCTGCATAGAGGGAACGGGCCGCGAATGGTTTCGGGTCCGCTAAGCACAGGCAGGTCGAAGTCACCGCGATCGCGGCCGCGATCGGCCCCAGGTGCGTCGCGACAAAACGCGTCAGAGCAGGCTCCATCGCAACTCGCGCTTCGGCCTCACCTGTGCGTTCCCAGCATTCGATACCTACCGCGTTGATCCACAAGCTGGCGGCGAGCAGCAGGAACGGTACCGCGAATCGAGTCGCGATGAGGTGCGCCTCACACCATACGGGGAGCCACGCGCCTGCCGCAAATATAAGAGCGACCACGAGTTCTTTGGGCCAACGGCGCTGAATCGCCGGCGGGGCGAGATGGACCGCCGCAAAATAGATCGCCACGGCGGCTCCAAGCCTCGTGGAACCGTGGATAACAGCGGGATTGACGTACTTAAGCGAAAGCCAAGCAGTAACAACCGCCGTCAGAAGGAACCACACGGTCATTTGGACTCGATATCGCCGATAAAACAGATGACGTGCGGTGGACAACACTTCCGCCTTCATTCCGTCGAG
Source organism: Deltaproteobacteria bacterium (assembly GCA_021799555.1). Classification (GTDB taxonomy): domain Bacteria; phylum Desulfobacterota; class Binatia; order Binatales; family Binataceae; genus JBARDN01. Next base: position 4,987 of record JAJZAG010000024.1, read on the forward strand.
AACGCGGTCCGCCACATAGATCAACCACACCGTTAGGCCGAGCGCCGCAACTGTAGCCGGCTCGACACGCGCACCGGTCGCGATCGCAATCAAAGCGAGCCAAGCGACTGCGATCGCAGGAGCATCCAGGCTCAAGATATTCGGCCATAGCCACAGAGGCGGAGCGAAAGCAGGCAGGTTCGAGGTCGATTCAGATCCAACTGCATGCTGAACCAGTGATGAATTCATTTTGAACCAGATGGGATAAATGCGCCTGGCTACCTCGCCAGAAATGGCGGGTCGCAGTCCTCGATGGTAGATCATCTCACGCCAGAATCGAGGACGCCTGCCGAGGCTTTCTTCTTCGAAGCCGGTCTAAATCACTCCGCCGGCGCGCAGCCGTTCAATTTCCTCGGCTTCGATTCCGAGCGAGGCCAGGACTTCGGCCGTGTGCTCTCCGAGTAAGGGCGGACGGCGGAGGTTTTTAACATCGGGTTGTGGAGCGTCGGAGAGCTTGACCGGGGATCCCGAAACTCGAATCGATCCACGTGTCGGGTAATTGCTCTCGACGAGCATCCCGCGCATCGAGGTTTCGGGGTCAGCAATCACCTCTTCGACGTCGCGCACTGGGGCGCATGGCACTCCGGTCTCGATCAATTTCGCAATCAGCGCGTCGCGATCCTGATTCTTGGTCCATCCGGCGACTATCGCGTCAACTTCGTCGGCAATTCGAAGCCGTGTGCCGTGATTCGCGTAGCGCGGGTCGCCGAGAAGATCCAGACGCTCCATCAGTTTAGCGATCGTTCGCCAGTGAGCTTCGGTAAGGCAGAAAATCAGAATCTCGCCGTTGCGGGCGGGATAGATATTGGTCGGACACGCGCCCCAGTGGCGATTTCCCAGACGCTTGAACTTCATGCCCTGCAGCGCGGGAGCCGTCGCACTGGTGAGCGCCGGAATCGCCACATCGAGCATCGCGACCTCGACCTTCTGCCCGCGTCCGGTCCTGCCCCGTTGAATCAGTGCTGCAAGAATACCGGTGACCAAGTGACTGCCAGTGCCCATGTCGATGAACGTCGCTGAGGTTTTTACCTTTGCGTCGGGAAAGCCGGTGATGCTGATAAATCCGGATGATGCCTGAATCGTGTTGTCCATCGAGCCGAGTTTCGACCAGCGGCTGTTCGACCCGTAGCCCTTCCCCGAAGCATAGATCAGGCGTGGAAACCGGTCGGTGATTTGCTCGTAGGCGAGCCCGAACGAAGCCATCACGCCGTCCAGATAGTTTTCTACGAGCACATCTGCGCTTTCAAGAAGCTTGAGAGCGATCTCTCGCGCACGCTCGGTCTTGAGGTTAAGCGTGACGGATTTCTTGTGCGCGTTCAGCATCAGGAACGAATAGCCGACGCCACCGGGACCGTCAGGACGGCGTAGCACCTCGCCGGTGTTCGGAGGCTCGATTTTGATCACCTCTGCGCCCATATATGCGAGCTGCATCGTGCAGTATGGCGCCGCATACACCTGACCGAAGTCGATTACGCGAATCCCATCGAGCGGAAGCGTCATGGCGATTTCATCCATTCTTCACAAGCGGCGAAGTTAGCGCAGGAGCGTGCGCGCGATTACCATCCGATGCACCTCCGATGGACCTTCGCCGATACGTCGGATCCGCGCCTCGCGATACCATCGCTCGAGCGGAAATTCCTTGCTGACGCCGTAGCCGCCGTGGATCTGGACGGCACGATCGATAACACGGCCCAGAACTTCGCTCGAGTAAAGTTTAGCGATTGAAGCTTCGGTGCGAAAATCCTCGCCGCGATTCGCCTTCCACGCGCCGTCCCACGTGAGCCATCGCGCAGCTCGCAGCTCGACTTCCGAGTCGGCAAGCATCCACTGGATCGCCTGCCGCTTCGAGAGCAGCTCACCAAACGTGCTTCGACGCTTGGAATGTTCGATCGCCAGCCGCAGCGCGGCGACGCCGACGCCGACATTGCACGCCGAATAGGGAAATCGCAGCCGGGTGAGTAGGTCGAGCGCAAGGTTGAGGCCCTGCCCTTCTTCGCCCACGCGCTGTTCGATCGGCACCACGCAATCCTCAAAGGAAACTTCATTAGGAATCGCCGAGGTGCGCAGCGTCCGAATCGGGCGCGGGGTAAATCCAGGCTGACCCTTCTTGATGATAAAGGCTGTTATTCCGGCGCGGCCCGCTTTGGGATCGGTGCGCGTGAAGACCACGCCCCACTCGGCCTCATGCGCGTGCGAGATGAAAATCTTGGTGCCGTTGATTACATAGGTATCGCCCTTGCGGACCGCGCGGCACTGAATCGCGTTGGCCGGATCCGATCCTCCAGAAGGTTCGGTGACCGCGTAAAAGGTATGCCACGCGTTTTTGATCGTCGGAGCGGCATATTTTTCGAGCTGTTCCTTGTTGCCGGCCCAGATGACCGGCGGCGGCGTACGCCCGAATACTCCGGCGCCCGGGTTATAGAGGCCCATGCGATGCTGCGCCATCTCCTCGGTCAGCACACACATGTCGAAAGTGTTGAGTCCCTGGCCCCCAAACTCCTTTGGGGCGCCCATGCACCACATGGATGCCGACTGAACTTTTTTCGCGATCCGCCAATACTCATCCTGGGGAATTTCGGGCGCATCGGGATCGCACTTGGCTTCGATTGGGATAATTTCGTCGCGGATAATGCGGCGGACCTGATCGCGCAGCGCCGCAAGTTCTTCGGAAATTTGATAGCCTGATTCCATTACTGCATCTCCTCACGCGCGGGCGCGCCGGGTTCGATTCCGCGCTTTAGCGCGGCGAGCCAGATTTCCCTGATCCATTCAAGATCGTACGCGCCCCAGGTTCCCTTGATCTCGAGATCGATCTCGCGCACACACGCTATCGCATCAGTGATTTGCGCGATCGCCGCCTCGCCCATTCTCAGGCGTTCTGCGCCGCTCTCCTCGCGGGCCGCCAGATACGCCGACAAGCCATCGAGGACCCTCGCGCTATAGGTAAATAGCTGCCGTTCGGCGCGCGTCAGAGGATTACCCCCCGTACGCGCGATCGCCTCGGCAGCCGCAATCGCATCGTCAAACGCTCGCGCCGCCGCCTTCAACTCGGAGCGCTTGCGGCGCTGTTTTTCCGCGGGCATCTGCGGACGCATCACGTCCGCATAGTCGAGCGTCAAACGCGAGGCCAAGCCGACGGAGCGATAAGCGCCGTCGAGCGCGGAAGCGCATCGCGGATGCCGTCCGAGGGACGTCTCGCGGATCGCTCTATCGAGTTCGGAACCGATGTCGCGCGAACCACGCACGAACGCTTCGAGATTGACCGGATAGGCAAGTGTGCTGAACGCGCCGAAGGTCAGGCACGAGATGCTCCTGATTCCGAGCGCATGGTAGGCCCGCAAGTCGCGTGCAATCACTCCCGGAGTCGCGAAGGCCAGACCGCCGAAGAGAATCGCGTCAGCGTAATACTCGAATACGTGCGCGCGACCGTCGAAGATTTCAAGATAACGCTTGAGCGACTCGATAATTGGAGGGTTAATCTCGCAGCGAGGGTCGTCAATCGCATGCGAATAGCATCGCTCGCGTGGCGCCCATTCGACCCACACGTTGGGCAGCGGACGAAGTCCTGGATGAGGCTCAAGGGTGTCATGATAAGCGAGGTATGCTACCGGCGGCGCACCGGCGGCGCGCGCCGCGAGCGACTCGGCGACGGCGTTAATCACCTCCATGTATTGCAATTGCGGAGCAATCTCCCGACATTTGCCGCATCGACACCACGCGCCGCGCCATACGTCGGCGCCCCAGATGTGCAGAAGTTGATTTTCGGGATATTCGGCAGCGTACTTGAGCGCACCCTCGCGGACAATTTCGAGCGCCGCGGCGTTCGACACGCATAGGTTTCCGCGCGCCATCCGCTTGCCGTCGTCACCCACCGGGAACATCGTGGGATCACTCTGGAAGCGGTCGCGCGGGAGGAGAATTTGCAGGACATGGCCGCCATATTCAGCCGCGATTCCATACGAATCGAACAGCGGTGCAATCTCGTCGATCTTGAGCCGGGTGTCGTGCGCGTGGCGAATATAAGAAAAGGCATTGACGCCGCGCCGACCAAGCCACGGAATAAATTCCCGATCGTGGCGCAGATGGAGATCAAAACGGTCGGCCAAGTTATAATTCCAAGTCATGATGTCGGAGATAAACGCGCGCCGCGAAAAGGACGGTGTGACCTGATACGGACCGACCGCGGTGATCGCATCAGTCTCGATTCCAGGAAAGTATGCGTCCGCACCCGGCGCGAACCGTGCTCCCAGGCGTTCAAGCAGATCGGCCGCCGCATGAATCAGACCGCGCGCGCTGCCCGCGCGAAGTCCAACCCGCGCGGAGCCGATGGCCGAGATCGCAAACGAATCACCTTCCAGCGATACCTCCGCGAGCTGATCGGGCGGCGCGTCCGAACCCGGCAGCCCGAGTTCAATCCACATCTGGTTTCCGCGCAACTCAGCGTCGCTCGCGGCAGCAACCGGCCGCCCAAGCATAGCTGTGAGTCCCGCCGCAAGCTCTTTCGCGGCAGTCGCTACGACGGCGGCTTCACCCCTGAAAACGGGGAAGGTTACTCGTGGATTCGCGTCGCCTATGCTTTTAACCCTGCTCACTCAATAATCAGCTCCGGTTTCCGATAATCCAGTATCTTCGATCCAGCAATCGCATCTTGTGCATCTATATCGCAGCGGCATCCGCAGAATGATACCATGACTTATCAATTCTAGTACGATCCGCAACCTGATCACGCTACCGGGCGCAGAGAGCGCATCGAAATGCCCAGTCCCAACGAGATTCTCGCCGAACTGAAGAAAGTCAAGTATCCCGGCTTCACGCGCGATATTGTTTCATTCGGAATCATAAAGGATATCGAGGTCGCTCACGCCGGCGTCACCGTCGTGCTGGGCGCGCCGTCCGCCAAACCGGAAATAATTCATCAGATCGCGGAAAGCGTGAAACAGACCGTCGGTGCAATGACGGGTGTGCCCGCCGTCGAGATTCGCGTCGAGGCTCCGCCGCCGGAGTCGCAACCGCGCCCACAACAAACGATGGCCCGGCGCAGCATTCCGGGCGTGCGCCATATCGTCGCGATTGCCAGCGGTAAGGGCGGCGTCGGGAAATCGACCGTCGCGGTGAATTTGGCACTTGCGATGCGCGCGCTTGGATGGCGGGTCGGGCTTATGGACGCCGACGTGTATGGGCCGTCAATCGCGATGATGGTCGGCGTCGAGAAGTCTGTCGCGCTCACGCCGGAGCGCAAGATCATCCCGCTCGAACGTTTCGGCATCCGCTATGTATCGATGGCGCTATTCATCAACGATGAAACGGCAGTAATTTGGCGCGGTCCGATGGTCACCAAGCTGGAGACGGAATTCCTGTTCAACGTCGAATGGGGCGAGCTTGACTGTTTAGTGCTGGATTTGCCGCCCGGCACGGGCGATGCGCAACTCACAATCACGCAGCGCGTTGAACTGGCCGGAGGTGTGGTGGTGACTACGCCCCAGGAAGTAGCGCTTCTAGATGTGAAGCGCGGCGTTGAGATGTTTCGGGAGGTCGATGTTCCGGTGCTCGGCGTGGTCGAGAACATGAGCTATTACTTGTGCCGCAAATGCGGCAAGCGCCACGAGATCTTTTCCCACGGTGGAGGAGCTCGCTACGCGGCGGAACTTGGGGTGCCCTTTCTTGGAGAACTGCCGATCCTGCGCGAGTTGCGCGAGGGCGGTGACAGCGGCAGTCCTATCGTTGCGGTAAATCCGGCTCATCCGGTCAGCGGGACGTTCAAGGAGATTGCCGCCGAAGTGATCGAGAGTGTTGACACCGCGCGTAACTGATGCGGACACGGTCCCTAAACCTCCACCCATGAGCGAAACGCCCAAAATCTCGCTCATCACGATCACGAAAAACGAGCAGGCGCTAATCGGCCAGTGTCTGAGGAGCGCGTGGTTTTGCGCCGAAAAAATCGTCGTCGATTCTTTCTCCGACGATCGCACGGTCGAGATTGCGCGCGCCGCTGGAGCTCAAGTTTTTCAGCATGAATTCACGAATTATGTGACGCAGAAGCAGATGGCGCTCGACCGCGCCACGGGCGATTGGGTTTTGCTGATGGATGCCGACGAGCAGGCGACCCACGATCTTGGCGAGGAAATTCTGCGCACCATCTCCGGTCCCGAGGCAATTGACGGCTATCGAATCCGCCGGATTTTATACCATCTCGGCCACTACTATCCGCACGGAATTTATCCCGACACTCCCGTGCGGCTGTTTCGGCGCCAACGCGGCCATATCGGCGGACGCGATCCGCATGACAAGGTGGTCGTCGCGGGCGGCGTGGGCAGGCTTTCCGCGCCGATCCTGCACTTCAGCTATCGCGACATCGCCGACCACGTCGCGACGATCAACCGCTTCAGCACTCGCGCGGCGCTCGAGCAGCAGCCGACATTATTCACACCGGTAAAGATGATCGCGAATCCGATCTGGCGGTTTTTCAATTTTTACATTTTGCGCGGCGGCTTCCGCGACGGCGGGCGCGGCCTTTACGCGGCGATGGCAGCGGCTTTTTACGTATTCCTGAAATACGCCAAGATGTACGAACGCCGGATCCGCGACGCGCATCCGCGCTGACCCGATCGTGGTGGTACGGTCGCTTTTCTCGCGCCGTGTTCCTGCTAAGTTAAGCTCTGCTCCATGAAACGCCTGCTGATTTATGTCCGCCGCTACGCGGCATGGTACGGACTCGGGATGCTCTGTACGTTGGTCGCTTCCGCGTGCGGGATGACGGTCGCGTACTTGAGCGGCGTCGCGATCAAGTCGATCCAGTTCCATCACGCACTCACCTTCGGCACTCTGGCGCGGATAGGCCTGCCGGCGCATGCGACGCTTGGACGCATCGTCGCGATGCTGTGCGGAGTGGCTCTGATCGGGGGGACGGCAAGGTGGCTGTCGCGGTTTACGATTTTCAATACCGGCCGCGATATTGAGTACGATCTGCGCAACGATCTGTTCGCTCACCTGACCCGTCTTGGTCCGGTCTTCTACGATCGACACAAGATCGGCGACCTGATGTCGCGCCTGGTCAACGACCTTACCGCCGTGCGGATGATGGTCGGTATGGGCGTGGTGACTTTCGCCGACGCTCCCGCGACGACCTTTTTCGCGCTGACTTTCATGCTGAGCGTAAGCGTGCGCCTGACGATCGCGGTCCTCGCGCCTTATCTTCTGCTTCTACTCGGGATCAAACGCCTGTCGCGGGCTCTGATGGTGCGCAACCTGCGCGTGCAACAGGGGCTTGGTGGAATCGAATCGAAGGTCCAGGAGAGTCTAGCCGGCATTCACGTGGTAAAGGCCTACGCACTTGAAGACCATGAGTCCGCCCTGTTCCGCAAATCCAACGATGATTATAACGAACTCGGGCTTGCCCTTGCTCGGCTGCGCGGAATGATGATCCCGACAATTCGCGGTACCTCCGCGTTTGCCGTCATGGTCTTGCTAATCTACGGCGGCTCGCTCGTAACGCGCGGAATTCTCCAAGTCGGCGATCTGGTCGCGTTCATGGGATATCTCGCGCGGTTGGCATGGCCGGTGACCTCGCTGGGATGGATGATCTCGATCTATCAGCGCGCCAAAGCCGCGATGGAGCGCCTGAACGAAATTTTCTCCGCACCGGTGCAGCCGGATGAACTGGAAGACGACGCGGCGACGCTTAAGGTGCGCGGCGCAATCCAGTGGGATCACGTCTCGTTCAGCTACTTCCTGCGCGATCAGATTGAGGGCGCGGTCGCCGAATCCAACGGCGCGAGCCCGAACGGCCATCGCTACGAGTACGCTCTGCGCGACATTTCGGCGTCAGTTCCCGCCGGCGGCAAGCTCGCGATCGTGGGCCGAACCGGCTCCGGAAAGTCCACGATGGTAAAGCTCCTGACTCGCCAGTTCGAACCGACCAGCGGACGGATCCTGCTCGACGGCACGGATATCCGGGCTCTCCCGCTGCACTCGATGCGCAAAGCTCTTGGCGTGGTTCCGCAGGAACCGGTGCTGTTCACCGACACGATGGCGCGTAATATCGCGTTTGGTCGCCCTGACGCGGCCCTGGACGAAATTCGCACCGCCGCGAAAATCGCGGGCCTCGAACCCGACATCGCGACTCTGCCGCACGGACTTGACACTGTCGTCGGTGAGCGCGGAATGGCGCTCTCCGGCGGACAGAAGCAGCGCACCACGATAGCGCGGCTGCTTACATACCGCCCAGGCGTAGTAGTGCTCGATGACGCGCTCTCAAGCGTGGATACCGAGACCGAGAAATCGGTCCTCGAGAGCCTCGAACAAAGCGTCGTCGGACGCACAACAATCGTCGTGGCGCATCGTGCCTCGACGGTACGCGACGCCGACGAGATTATCGTGCTCGAAAACGGCATGATCGCCGAACGGGGCACGCACGCGGAGCTAATGGCGCGGCGCGGAATTTATGCCGAGCTGTTCCGCCGCCAATTGATGGAAGAGGAGTTGGCGCGGTACTAGGGTGATGCAGACCAGCGAAGAAAATCCGCTCGGACGCGCGCGCGATGTCGCGCTTCTTGGGTTCGTATGGACCTACGTGCGTCCGTACCGCGCGCTATTTTTCCTGTCGGCGATCCTGATGCCGCTGAACTCGGCGTTCGCACTCTCACAGCCGTACATTATTCAACTAATCGTCGATATTTTTTTACTGCATCATCACGCTACGCCTCCCGCATGGCTCGCGTGGATATTCGCCGCAACCGGAGGTGCCACGCTGCTCAAAATGGGGGCCATTTATATGGCGCTGGTCGTGGGCGAGTTCGCCTCGTTCTATGGGCAGTTCTATCTGACCGTAATGGTCGCGCAGTACTCGCTCTCAGACCTGCGGCTGGCTGTGTTCAATCACGTTGAGCGGCTTCCGATGTCGTTCTTTGATCGCACGCCGGTCGGACGCCTGGTCAGCCGAATGACCACAGATATCGACGCAATTAACGAAATGTTCGCGCAAGGCTCGCTCACGATGTTCGTTGACGTGATGACGATGGCGGGAATCGTCGTAATTATGTGGCTCAAGAGTCCGCGGCTTGCGATGTGGGCGATGATCGCGATTCCACCGCTCCTGCTTTTCATCAATCTCTTCCGGGTCCGCGCACGCGTCGTCTATCGTCAAATTCGCGAACGCCTCGCCGCAGTCAACGCCTACTTGTCCGAGGCTCTGGCCGGGATGACTGTGATCCAGCTCTTCACACATGAGCGCACGAGCCAGCAGGAGTTCGACGTTCTCAACGTGAGAGCCCGTGACGCGCAGATGGCGGCAAATATTTACGAAACGGGTTTGTTTTCGGGGGTCGATACGGTCGCCTCGATCACTGTGGCGCTGATCCTGTGGGCGGGTGGCGGACAGGTGCTTCACAATCTAATCACGCTGGGCGCGCTGATCGCCTTCATGCAATACGCACAGCAGTTCTTCATGCCGCTGCGCGAAATCTCGAACAAGTACACCACGCTGCAATCGGCTCTTGCCGCAGTTGAGCGAATCGAGCAGTTGATGGCGGAGCCGCGCACGATCTCAAGCCCGGACCGTCCGCGCCTGCCGACAAAGTCGCGCGGATCGATTGTCTTCGATCGGGTCGATTTCGAGTACCGCCCGGGCGAGCCGATTCTGAAAAACGTGAGCTTCACCGTCGATCCCGGCCAGAAAGTCGCGATTGTTGGGCCAACCGGTTCAGGCAAAACCACGATCATCAAGCTGCTCAACCGATTCTACGATGTTACACGCGGACGCATATTGGTTGACGGCGTTGACGTGCGCGAGTGGGATCTGCGCGCCCTGCGCCGCGAGATCGGGCTGGTGCAGCAGGACGTCTTCCTGTTTGCCGGCGACGTGATGGAAAATATCCGGCTCGGGTTGACCGAACTTGGCGAGGACGCGGTGCGCGACGCACTCAACCGCGCGCAGGCGCTCCGCTTCGTAGATCGCCTGCCCGGCAAACTCTCCGAACAAATTCGTGAACGTGGGGTAAATCTGTCCGCGGGACAACGCCAGCTTCTCTCCTTCGCGCGCGCGCTCGCATACAATCCGCGCATTCTGGTGATGGACGAGGCGACTTCGAGCGTCGATAGCGAGACCGAACGCCTTATCGAGCTCGCGCTGAACGAGCTTCTAGCCGATCGGACGGCCGTGGTGATCGCACACCGACTTTCAACCATAGAGCGTGCCGACCGGATTTTGGTCCTCGCCGGAGGCGTGGTGCGCGAGAGCGGAACGCACGCCGAATTACTCGCTCAACGCGGCCTCTACTACCGACTGTTCGAGCTTCAGTACAGCGCCTTCGAGGCTTCGAGTGAGGCGGCCGGTTAGGAGCCTTCCACAACCGCCGATGCGCGCTTTGGTATCGCTTGCGCTTGCGGCCGGAGCCGCGCTCGCGATGGCGGGATGCAATATCGGTTACCTGGCGCGCGCCGCGTACGAGGGAAGCCGCATACTGTGGAACCGCAAGCCTATCTCAGGCGTCCTCGCTCAAAACGATCTAGCCCCCGATATCCGCTCCAAGCTCGAGACCGTTCTCGCCGTGCGCAAGTTCGCAGCCGAGCGCTTAGGCCTGAATGTCGGCGGCGCCTACAAGACGGTCGCGCCGGTCGATCAAGGCGCGATCGTTTATGTCGTGATGGCGGCGCAACGCGATTCGCTGAAGCCTTACACGTGGTGGTTCCCGATCGTCGGCGCGGTGCCCTATCGCGGATATTTCGAGCAAAGCGACGCGCAAGCCGAGGCCGCGCAGATGGAGGCCGCCGGGTACGACACGATGGTGCGACCTGCGGTCGCGTTCTCGAGTCTTGGCTTTTTCAACGACCCGCTATTGTCGAACCTGCTCAAGCTTGATGACGTGGAACTGGCCGGGGTGATTATTCACGAGTTGTTTCATCGCACTTTCTACCTCGCCAGCAACGCCATGTTCGACGAATCAGCCGCTAACTGGATCGGCGATCAGGGGGCGGTCGAGTTCTTCACCGCAACCAAGGGCCCGGCATCGGCGGAGGCCGTCGAGGCCCGCGCAATATTAAACAGTAACTTGAAGTTTTCCAGCTTCCTGCTGAGCGAGCAGGCGCGGCTCTTGAAGATTTATACCAGCGCTGCTCCAAAAGACGAGATCCTCAGGGAACGAAAAACCGCATTCGCGGCGATCCAGTCCGATTACAAATCGCTCGCGCCAAGCCTCTACGGACTCGAACGCTTCGACCTCGACAAGCAGCCGCTCAACAACGCCGTGTTGGTGAATTACCTGATCTACTTCCACGACCTCGACAACTTCGCCGCGCTAAATCGAATTGAAAATGGCGATCTGAAAAGAACCATCGCGCGGATCATCGAAATAGCAAAAGCCAATCCCGACGATCCCTTCTACGCGATCTGGAAAGCCACCCGCTCCGCCCCGTCACTGTCAGATATCGCCCCTCATACGCCCTGAAGCACGCTAGCGAGCGCGTCGGTCAAGATCGATTCATAGCCGGCGGCGAATTGATCGGAGACCGTGGATGCCGCAGCAACAATCTGTCATGTGGAATATCAGGCAACGCGATCTATCCGTAACTACTTTGCCGGACAAGTCAGCGACAATCCGTATCAATTTGCGGGCTCTACGGTGTCGCGATAGCGCGCGCGGAAGTTGTAGAACCAGATAGCAACCCGCATGCTTAACCAACAGTCCGCCGGTCTTCACCACGCGCTGCTGCAAGCTTGTGAGCGACCATTTGCCGATCGCATTGGGCAACGTGAGCCGCCGCCACAGGTTGCCGAAGTTATAGGCGAGCACGCTCAGCCACTGGAGTTGACCCGGTTTCGTAGAGGGTATTGGGGAATAAGGAAGAGTAGATTACCCAATGCCCTCTACGAAACCGGGTCAACTCCAGCTCATCCAACTCCCGCACCAGCAACAAGCCGCCAGTCAACCGCGCGCCCTGGAAGTCAACCCGCAACCAGCCATTGAACGAGAGCTGAAACGGCGCTCCTTGCCGCTCACCTACCGCCATCCCACCTCCTCAGCGCCCCGATCGCATCCAAACCCGTGTCCATCAGGGCTTTTCTGCCACTCTACCGAATTGTTAATCCACTTGGAAAACGGAAATCCGGGTTAACGGGTCTGATCGATTTGGCCTTGGCCGCAGTTTCAGTTTATTTCTACTACCGGTATCCTTTGGTGCGCTTCCTGATGGCGGCGGCGTTCGCGGCATTCATGGCGTGAGCGCTGCTGCTGAAGAAAAGCCCGAGCGCTCCGGCTGACACCGCGCTCGAGCGGTCCCGTGATTCAGGCCCCGCTCAGGCACCCTGAAGCCCGCGCGTGAGCGCGACGACCAGGGTTGATTCGTAGCCGCCGAAGAAGTGATCCGCTCCCGCGATTACCTTTAGCGATGCTGCGGCGCCGAGTTTTTGCGCGGTCGCTTCGAGTGTCGCGATCGACAACGGCGCGGCAACCACGACCAGCTATCTCTATGACGGCCGCAACACCGCCGAAGAAGAGTCGCCAAACCTCACGGTCAGCTATTTGAATGGTCTCAAGATGGACGATCGGTTTGCCCGTGCCGAGAACGGCTATACGGTGTATTACCTTACCGACGCAGTGGGTTCGGTGATGGGGCTGACAGATCCTACCGGCGCGATCATAACCACGTACACGTACGGGCCATACGGGCAGACGGTGCAGAGCGGGCAGGCAAACGACAATCCGTATCAATTCGCGGGGCGCGAGATCGAGACGAATCCGTGGTTCTACTATTTTCGCGGGCGCTACCTCGATACCGTCGAGCTCAACCGCTTCGAGTCGCGCGACCCCAGCGGTCTCAGGAAGAGCTACTCGAAGCTTTACAGCTTCATCAACAACTCCCCGCCCAACGGCATCGACCCAAGCGGCGCGATGACGTTCAGCGTCGTGGTCGGTTTCAACGGGTTCGACTGGGAGCCGGGCGGCGGAGCGGACGCGCTGGCAGCTTACGCCGCAGCCAACGGCGGAGATATCGGAACGATCGTGTCAACGCTGAACGAGGGTGGATCGATCGGCTCCGGCTCAATAGCACTTGCGAGCGCGCCTATAGGAGCTGAAACGGCTGGCGTTTATACAGATATGTGGGGTACCGCAGTGGGTTGTGCGGTGACCAATATTTCTCAGTATTCAACGCTTGGATTCGCAACGGAGTTGGGCTGGGATATTGGCCTGGGTGGCGATTACTCTATGCGTGGCGCAATGGGCGCCGCCCTGGCGGTAGGCTTATCCTACGCGGTAGTCGGCGCGCTCTCAGGTGAGGGGGTTGCCACCGTTGCTCGCGAAGGATTCCTCGCTGGCTCGATCGACCCAGTCGTTGGCAACATTATTGGCACTGCCGTTGGCTTGGGAATAGGCCTCTATGTGAGCTCCGGGCCTTCTGCGCCAACCGCTGCGCCATAGTAATACCCGATTTGCGGTTTCACGTAGCAACTTCTATGGATCAGATAGGTGATGAATAGCAAGTGGTCAATAGTATTGTCGCCGAGGCGGCTGCCCGCAGAGTTTGCGGATGTCCGCAGCGTCTCCCAAAAATTTGGCCTGGCCGGCTTGGTGGTCTCCGGGATGGCCTTCCTTCCTGGTCAACACTACCTCGCATACGCCGTGTCGGCGATCTGTGCGCCGGTCCTTGGTAGAATCGTCGGAGGGTTTCTCCATGATGGGCGAGCAGCATCGACGCATACAAATGGGGGCGGTCGCGCTCGCGTGATGGTGAGCGCACTCTTGGCCGCGATCACTCTGCTGGGACTACTGCCGGCAATATATTGGTTGCGGACGACGGGACAGCCGATCTTTCTTGCAGTGCTTCTGGTCGGCGCGGCAACTCTGTGCTACGTGATTGGACGCGTCATGGCGCGAAGAGCGTGTGGCTATGCCACGGTCGTAGTGGTGCCGGTGTCAGTCATGCTCTACCTGAGAATTCCTTTGTTCGGCTTCGTTTTCGCGGCGGGTTATGCCGCGCTTATCGCGCGGGCGCTGCTGTTTCAGAAAAATGCGCAGGCCTCTACGCCAGCAGCACCGGCCGCGGACGACGCCGGCGCCATTCAGCCCCGTTGAGATGCAGTCTCGATCGCATCGGCCAACGCCGATTCGCAGCCTCCGAAGAAGTGGTCCGCGCCGCCTATCACCTTCAGAGTTGCGGCCGGACCAAGTTTTTCTATGGTCTTTTCGAGCGCCGCTAGCGGCGAGTAATCGTCTCGGTCGCCTGAGATCAGCAGCACGGGCTTGATAGCCGGTGCCTCGGCAGGCACATTCATCGCAGCCACTGGCAGCGCGACCGCGATCACCTGCGCGACGCGAGGAACGCCCAGCCCCGCGCGCATCGCGATTGCCGCGCCAAAGGAATAGCCCGCAAGCACGATGCCGCCACGCGCGATGCCCGGCTGTGCGGCGACAAATTCGACCGCCGCAAGCGCGTCGGCCGCTTCGCCTTCGCCGCCGTCGTACTCGCCTTCGCTGGCGCCGACTCCGCGGAAGTTAAACCGCAGCGTCGCGTACCCGCGCCGCCACATCGCAGCCAAAATCGCCTCAACTACGTTGTTGTCCATCGATCCGCCATACATCGGATGCGGGTGGCATACGACAACGCCGGGCGCGGCGTCTGCTCCAGCGGGGCGCGCGAACAATCCCTCGAGCGTCAGGTCGCCCGAGGTAAACGTAATCGGTGATTCTTCCATCGCGCATCTCCTTTGCTTCGACCGCCGCCGTGTCCCGGCAGTTTTACCGCTCGCGTTCTCCATTATGCAGGCAGAGCGCCGATTTGGGAAAAACCACCGTTACGCCTGCGCGGTTTGACGCTTGGCTCAAACTGGGACTAACTTCGGGAACGCTGGCGCCTTACGGGCCGCGAGTGTCCCTGATTCGCGGAGGTATTCGACATGGACCTTGGTAAAGACCTTCTGCTCGAGATGTACCGCTCGATGCAGCGGATTCGGCAATTCGAGTCGAAAGTGCGCGACCTTGCGATCGCTAGCGAGATTCCAGGATTCGTGCACGTCTCGATCGGCGAAGAAGCGAGCGCGACCGGCATATGCGCGGCGCTGCGCAAGACCGACCGCATCACCTCTACCCATCGCGGCCACGGCCATCTGATCGCCAAGGGCGGCAATCTCTCGCTGATGATGGCCGAGTTGTTCGGCAAGCGTGAAGGTTACTGCAAGGGCAAGGGCGGCTCGATGCATATCGTCGATTTCTCGCTCGGAATCCTAGGCGCCAATGGAATCGTCGGCGCTGGCATTCCAATCGCGACCGGCTCTGCCCTTGCCGCGCAGGTCGCCGGGCGCGACGATGTGAGCGCATGCTTCTTCGGCGACGGTGCCTCTAACGAGGGCACGTTCCACGAATCGCTCAACCTGGCTGCGGTCTGGAAGCTGCCGGTGATCTACGTCTGCGAAAACAAC
>JAJZAG010000297.1 GCA_021799555.1 Deltaproteobacteria bacterium
GATTTCGCGTTCGAGTTCCGGCGCGCGGCCGTCGTCCGACGCCATCGCCTTGCGCACGGCCGCGGTCGAGCACTTGTCGGCCAGAAACTCGCGCGCGCTCGCTTTGAGCTGCTGCTGTTCTTCGCTTAGTCCAAAATCCATCGTGATAATTCTTCCTGTCAGCGCGATTTCGGCATCTTGAGGCCGCGTTCGGCGATGATGTTCTTCTGGATATGCGAGGTCCCGCCGCCGATCACGAGCCCCAGCGAGAACATCCATTCGTACGGCCAGTAGCCATGATCGAGCGCCGCGCCGTCGTCGCGCGATAGCATCGAGTAGTCGCCCATCGCCTCCATCGCGGCGGTCGCGAGATCGTGATTGAGCTCGGTGCCGACGAGCTTGTTGATCCATCCCTCGACGCCCGGGTTCTTGCCGCGAATCTGATCGGTCAGTTGGCGCAAGGAATGATAGCGCATCGCCTCGACCCGGATTTCCAGATCGGCCAGACGCTGGCGGAAGACCGGATCTTCGGTAAGCGCGCGGCCGCCGCGTTTGATCTTCTTCGCGATCGCGAGCAGCCGGTTAAACCGCTGCGCGCTTCCCGTCGCGGAGCCGAGCATGTTGCGCTCGTGGAACAGGGTGGCGTTAGCGACGATCCATCCTTCGTTGAGCTTGCCGACCAGGTTTTTGCGCGGCACGCGAACGTTGTCGAAGAAGACTTCGTTGAAGCCGCGGTCGCCGGTCATCTGGACCAGAGGGCGCACCGTGATGCCGGGTGTGTGCATGTCGATGAGGATGTAGGAAATTCCCCGATGCTTCGGCGCCTCGGGGTCGGTGCGCACAAGGCAGAACATCATATCGGCGTACTGCGCGCCCGAGGTCCAAACCTTCTGTCCATTGACGACGAACTCATCGCCGACGATCTCGGCGCGCGTACGCAGCGAGGCCAAGTCCGAGCCCGAGCCGGGTTCCGAGTAACCCTGGCACCAGATCTCCTCAGCGGTCAGGATTTTTGGCAGATAGCGCTTTTTCTGTTCCTCAGTGCCCCACGAAATCAACGTCGGCCCGAGCATCCCAAGCCCTGAGCCGCCGGCCAGATAGGGCGCGTTAGCGCGGACCATCTCGTCGTTGACGATCGTCTGTCTGACCGGATCCATCGCCTGCCCGCCGTACTCCTTGGGCCACGCGAGCGCTACGTAGCCGGCCTCATGGAGCTTGCGCTGCCACGCTTTCGACTTCTCGAGCCACGCCTTGTCCTCGCGTCCCTCGCGGCCCGTCCCGACCAGTCCGCTTTTGGGCATGTTCTCTTCAAGGAAACGGCGGACCTTTTGGCGGAATTCTTCTTCTTCGCGATTGAAATTCAAATCCATGCGCAATTCTCCTGCGGCCGGCGTGCCGCGGTTCTGGCGCAAGCATAGTCAAAAGCGCCGCGAGCGAAAAACGAAATTCGCCGCGCCACGCCGGCTTAGCCAGCGTAACCCGATGATTTGCCGGGATGCATCAGTATTGCTAAAAGTTGTGAGCGGTGGAATTAATCCAATTCTTTCGATGGGATGACGCCGAAACATGTCAACGACGATCACGAGCGAGTGCATCAACTGCGGCGCATGCGAGCCCGAATGCCCCAACACCGCAATCTACGCGGGCGGAGTCGAGTGGGAGCTTAACGGCACGATAAGCCCCGCGATCGCGCAGGATATCTTCTATATCGTTCCGGCCAAGTGCACCGAATGCGTCGGCTTTCATGATCACGAAGCCTGCGCGGCAGTATGCCCCGTCGATTGCTGTGTCCCCGACCCGGCCAACCCCGAGACCGAAGCCGTACTGCTCGCCCGCGCGCGCGAGCTGCATCCCGAACTGAGCCTTGCCGACGACGCCCCTTCGCGCTTTCGCAAAGTCGGCGGCGAGGCGGCGCCCGCAGCGGCGGTGGCCCCAGCCCAGGCGAACGGCGCGGCCGCGCCCGTTGCGGCAAAGCCTGCAGCGCCCGCTCCCGCCCCGAAACCTGCGGCAGCGCCGACAGCGTCACCGGTGGGCGCATCTACCGACGGACTCGGCAGCGAGTTCGATCCGGTAGGATGGGAGGTTCCGGTCGTCTGCAAAGATTGCAGCGAGACGTTCTCAATCCCCTACCGACATTTTCAAGCCGGCGTGGTTTTCTACTGTCCGTCGTGCTCGGGCTCGTACGTTCCGAAATCCACGATGGCGCGGGAGGTGCGCGAGACGTTCGAGCGTTTTTACGCACAGCGGCGCGCCGCGCGTGACTCGATCGAGCGGCGTCATCAGCGCGAGCGTGAGGCGTTTGCGGCCAAGCAGGCGGCCGAGATGGAGGCCTTCAACAAGCGCGTCGCGGAACTCGGACGTGAGATGAAACCGGCGGGAAAGTTGGTGCGCCCCAAGGGGATCGCCGCGATGTTCACGTAAAGAGTAACCGCTGATTGAAAACCATTAAGATCAGTTTTCTTCGGTGATGTCGTAGCCGGCCTTGCGCAAATGCGCATGTATCGCCGCGATATGCTCGGGGCCGCGCGTCTCGAGTTCGAGGCTCACGTATGCGCCGCCGATCGCGATATCGCGCCGCGTGCGGTCATGATCGATCGCGCGCACGTTCGCTCCCATCTTGCCGATCTGCGCAAGCAGTATGTTGAGCTCACCCGGACGATCGTGCAGCGTCAGCGCGATCCGGTACAGCCGCCCCATCTTGGCAAGTCCGTGACCTATTATCCTGTCGAGCAGATTGATATCGATATTGCCGCCGCTCACCACAACCACGACGCGCTTGCCGGCAAGCTCCCCGCCGAGCTTCAGCGCTCCCGCCAGCGCGGCGGCGCCCGCGCCCTCGGCAAGCAGCTTCATCCGCTCGAGCAGCAGCAGCACCGCAGCGCCGATCTCGAAATCGTCCACCGTCACCGCGCGCCGCACACGCCCGCGAATCAGGCTGTAGGGAATCGCGCCGATTCGCCCGGTAGCTAGACCGTCGGCGATTGTATCGACGGGCTTCCCGATCGATGCGGCCTTATCGGCGGCAAGGCTGGCGCTTAGCTGCGCGGCGCCTGCCGCTTCAACTCCAATAACCTCGGTGGCAGGAGATCGCGCCCCAAGTGCGACAGCAACTCCTGCGATCAGCCCTCCTCCGCCGACCGGCACAAGCACCACGTCGGCGCCGCGCGAGCCGGAAAGCTCGTCGGCGATTTCAAGACCAACGGTTCCCTGCCCCGCGACGACCTGAGCGTCGTCATAAGCATCGACGAACACCGCGCCCGACTCGGCACAGATTCGTGCGGCAGCGGCGCGCGCGGCCTGATAGTCGATCCCTTCAAGGATCACAGTCTGCCCGTAATTCCGCGTCGCCGCGATCTTCGCGATCGCCGCCGTCTCAGGCATCACGACTGTCGCGCGCACTCCCGCACGGGTCGCGGCATAGGCCAGCGCCTGTCCATGATTTCCCGCCGAAGCCGCGATCACGCCGCGCAATTTTTCTTCAGCCGAGAGCGACGCAATCCGGTTATACGCGCCGCGAATCTTGAACGATCCGGTCTTCTGTAGATTCTCCGGCTTGATGAAGACCTCGGCGGCCATCATCCGGCTGAACGTTTCGCTGAGAATCAGCGGCGTCGGCTTGACGATTCCGCCCAGACGGTCGTGTGCAAGTTCGATATCTTCGATCGTCACCGTCATGCGGCCACTCGCGCCTTGCTCACTGCACCACTTTCGACGGAGCGGCGAGCTGACATGCGCGCTCCGGCCCAAGCGCATCGCCCAAAAAATCGATCGCGATACCTCTCCCGGTGGCGTAATCGAGATCGAGCAGCAAATTGCGGATCGCGCGGCGCTTGACGCTGCGGACCAACTCGCCGACAGCGTCCGCGTCACCGGTATTGATCGCGGCGATCTCTGCGGCGTCAAGCTTGCTTTGCCGCACAAACTCTTGCGCGCGCGCCTCGCTGCTGAAAGCGAGGACGGCGGCCCACGAGGCGCCCGTGGTTTGGAATGCGATTAGCGCACCCGAGCGGTCGAGCAGAAAGTGCAATTCGTGAGGTAGGCTCAAGCGTCTTCGATCCGAATTTTACCCGCCGCTATCGCCGCTGCCCGCTCGCGCACCAATGCCGGATAAGTGTAGTAGTGCTCGCCGTTCAGATGCAGAAACGAATCTATATCTACGTCGGGCAGTTCAAGCTCCGCGATTTTTGCCTCCGCCGCCGCGCGTGACGGCGCCGCGATAATCTCATCGTGTAGCGCGCGTCCCTGCGCCGACTGAAATTCCCCACGCGGCACTATTGCGCCCTCGGCGAGCTTGCCAGCGTGATAATTATCCAGGATAAAGCGCAGCGCCTTAAGTTCATGGCGCAGGATATCGACTTTTTTGAGGCTTTGACGCGACGCCATCGTAGGTCGAGCTTATCTCCCGAGATCGCGGCGATTCAAGGCGCGTTTAGTCCAACGCCCGCGGCGGGCACCTATCTCGAAGACTCCCCAGGCGTCCAAGCACACGCGCGATAAGCCCACCATAGCAGCCCGAAAAAAAAGGGCGGCCCGGATGGACCGCCCTTTTGGCATACTCAATCAATCGGTCAGCCGACTTCCTTGCCTACCACTGATATGAAGCTTACGCAGCGGCCGGGGGCGCCGCCGAGGTTATGGGTCAGGCCTAGCTTGGGATTC
>JAJZAG010000298.1 GCA_021799555.1 Deltaproteobacteria bacterium
TGAAGTCGGTGGCCGATTGCGCTTATGTAGCGACTCTCGGCGACACTGGGTCGAGCCCTTCACCGGTTGGATTCATCGGTGTTTCGAGCGATGGCACGGGCGGCGTCCTCGTTCAGACTTCCACACCGGACACCACAGCCATTGCGCCAACCGACGAGTCGTTCCATCTGTACGTCTCCTGCCCGTAGCGCACACAGCGCGGACCCGAGCGCGCGCCGCTCGGCTTTCGACTCAGGCGCGAGCGCGACAAGCGAAGCCCGGACCGTCGTAGAGGCGGCCCGGGCTTTGTCTTTTCGCGTTTTCTGATTTGGCGGGATGGGCGGCGTTGACTCATTTCCCTTGGCGGACCAGAATGAAATGACTGACCGGTCAGTTTATGAAGCGCGACCACGAGACTCCAGAGCGCATCTCCGCAGCTCCGCTCAGCGCATCCCCGCCAGGGTCGCGGATCTCCAAACGCGAGCGAATCCTCGGATGCGGATTGCGCCTTTTTGCGTACGAACCGTATCAGGCCGTCACGATGGACCGCGTTGCCGAAGCAGCCGGGGTCGCTAAAGGAACGCTCTATCTTTATTTCCAATCGAAAGAAGATTTGTATCTTGAGATACTGAGCGACGGCCTGGAGACGATCGCACGTGCATACGCTTCGACCGTCAATCCTAATTCTCCCGTAAAGGAGCGCTTGCGCCGTGCGATCGCTCTGTCAATTCAGTTCTATAACGAACGCCGCGACCTCTTGCGCCTGTTGGCGACAGAAGAGCCACGCATGGCGCAAGCGCGCAACCGACTGATTCAGGATTGGCGTGATCGCGGGGTGCGCTTTTTTACCGCGCTGGTCGAAGAAGGGATGCGCACGGGAGCGTTTCGTACCGGCGATCCGGCTCTCGCAACCCATGCAATTCTCGGCGGCCTGCGCTCGGTGATGCTCCAATATGAGGCGCGCCGGCCGATCGAAGAGGTTGCCACCGAATTCAGCAGGATGATGCTGCAGGCGTTGAGCCCCGACATCCACTGCAACGGGCGCCGCCGGAATTCTCACAGTTAGCCCACCAATGATCCGGAAAATTATCCGTCGAATCGTCACAATCGCGATCCTGGCTACGCTCGGCTGGGGCTTCTACCTGTTTGGCAGCAAATACATTTGGCCGCCAGTCGATAGGAGCAAGATCGACGCCGTGGGCATTATTGAGGCTCCAGAAGTCAACATCACGAGCCGAATCGCGGGACGAATCACGCGGCTCAGCCTCATAGAGGGCGACCAGGTTAAACGTGGGCAGGTGGTTTGCGAAATCGAGGACATCGACCTGCGCAATCAACTTAGCCAGGCCGAAGCAAACCTGCAAAAGGCTGTGGCTGATCTTGCCGAAGCGCGGCGCGATCTGGCTCGTGATACCGCCCTCTTCGCGCAGCACATCATACCCGCAAAGGAACGCGACGACGCCCAGACAACGGTTGCGCAAGATGTCGCCGCCGTCGAGAGCGCGCGTGCAAGCGTCAATTTCTATCGAGACCAGTTGAAAGACACGAAGGTCGTCTCACCCGTCGACGGCGTAATCGTCAATAAGGCCCTCGAGGTCGGCGAATGGGTCACTCCGGGCACGCCGATCCTGACGGTAGACGACTTGTCGACAATCTGGGCGCGCGTCGATGTCGAGGAGACCGACCTTGGATGGCTTTACATCGGAAAACCCGCACGCGTGCGTCTGCCCACCGATCCCCCGCTGACGTTTAGCGGACGCGTTATGGCAATCGGCCAAGAGGGGCAGTTTGCAACCGAACACGACGTCCGTCGCGGCAGGCAGGATATTCGTACGTTCTACGTCAAGGTGCAGGTGTTGCAGGATAGCGGCGATTTAAAACCTGGGATGACCGCTGAAGTCACCTTCCTACGCGGTACTCGAAACGAGAATGGAACCAGAGTCAGCAGCGATTCAAACCGAAAATCTGACCAAGCGCTTCGGTAGCTTCACCGCCGTTGAAGGCGTGAACTTCGAGGTGCGCCGCGGCGAGGTGTTCGGTTTGCTCGGACCCAATGGCGCGGGCAAGACCACGCTGGTCAGGATGTTGACGACGTTACTTCCGCCCACTAGCGGAAACGCAATCGTGGCTGGTGAGAACGTTTCGCGTCATCCGCGCCGCGTCCGGCAGAAGATCGGCGTAATCCCCCAGGCTCTTACATCGGACCTTGACCTCACCGGGTGGGAAAATATCGATATCTATGGAGCCTTCTATGGCGTGCCACGCGCGGAACGGCATAAGCGCGCTCGGCGCTTGCTCGACATGGTCAAGCTCACCGAGCGCTCTGGCGACCTGGTGGCGACCTACTCGGGCGGGATGCGGCGGCGGCTCGAGATCGCGCGCGGGCTTATCCATTCGCCGCAGGTTCTGTTCCTCGACGAACCCACGATCGGGCTCGACCCGCAGAGCCGCCACGCGGTCTGGGATCTCCTTATGGAATTGCGCTCCGAAAGCGAAATCACCGTTTCGCTCACCACGCACTACATGGATGAAGCGGAGCAGCTATGCGACCGGATCGCGATCGTGGACCACGGAAAGATTATAGCGCTCGATACGCCGGTCGGACTCAAACGGATGGTCAACGGAGCCGACCGGGTCGAAATCGAAGTCGATCGCGAGGCACCGCGCATCGCCGAAGCGCTGCGCGCCGAAAGCTACGCGCAGGAAGTGATCGAAGAAAGCGGCGGGAGGCTCACTATCGCAACCGACGACGGCGCCCATATCATCCCGCGCCTCATCGAACACGTCGAAGCGCTTGGCGCCCACGTGACTTCGCTCGGAGTGCATCGCCTGTCCCTCGAAGATGTGTTTATCCGCTTCACAGGACGCACGCTGCGTGACGAAGCCGCCAAGAAAGTAAG
The DNA here is from genome assembly GCA_021799555.1 of Deltaproteobacteria bacterium. Lineage (GTDB taxonomy): Bacteria > Desulfobacterota > Binatia > Binatales > Binataceae > JBARDN01. The sequence continues at coordinate 2,880 of JAJZAG010000298.1, forward strand.
CTTCCTCGTCGGAGCAGGGATGCCGCAGCAGCGCTGAGCGAGTTCAAGACTATGCGAACCTTTGCGATCATGCGGCGCGACCTGCTGAAGCTGATGCGCAATCCGCTCACCCTGGTCTCCACGATCCTGATGCCTATTATCTACCTCGTCATAATCGGCAACTCCTTTCAGGGCCAGCTAAAGCATCTCCCGGTCGTCGTCGTCGCGCAGGATCACGGCCTCTATGCGCGCCGGGTCGTCGAGCAGATGCTGGCGTTGCAAGCGGGACCCAAGACCGTCGAAGTCACCTTCATGTCCGATCCTGGTAAAGCCATTACCGATGTGCGCAACGGCCAATACAAAGGTGCCATAGTTATCCCGCCCAACTTCAGCCACGACGTCGCCGAAGGCCGTCTCGCCGAAATCGGGCTGTTCACCGACAATGTTGATTCCGTCAGCGCTTCGACGCTTGAGGCGGTGATGGCCGACGCCGCAGCCGCTATCAAAATCAATTTCGTCACCGCGCGCGAACCCAAGCTCGATCAGATTGTGATGCGTCCGAGCTGGCTCTTCCAGTATGTCGATTACGACCGTTCGCTGATTCCGGGCGTGATCGTGATGGCGATATTCATGGGTTCGTTGATGGCGGGCGTGTTCAACTGGGTGATGGACAAGTTTATGGGCGTCACCGAGTGCTATCTGGTAACTCCTTTGTCGCGCTGGAACATCGCGGCGGGAATCCTTGGCAGCGGTGTGACCGTCACCAGCACCGCCGCGATACTGGTCCTGTTCATAGGACTCCTTGTCACGCGCGGAACGATTTCGGGCGGCTTGCCAGCGCTTGTCACGTTGATCGGGATTATCATCATCACCTCGACCGGGCTGTTGGCGATGACCTTTGCGCTGCTCGGCCGCGCGAGCCATCCGCGTCTGGTCGGCACATTCGCTGGTTTCCTTAACGTCATCCTGTTCTTCCCTAGCGGTGCGATCTATCCGATCGAAAGCTTTCCGCCGTGGCTAAGGGCCTTTGCCAGGTACAATCCAGAGACGCATGCGGTGAGCGCAATCAAATCAATCCTCTTCAAAGGAGCCGATTTCCCCGCAGTCGCGCACGACCTCACCTTCCTCCTGGTTTTCATGGCGATAACCCTGGTCCTCGCGAGTATTTCCTTCAAACGGACGCTCTAAGCGGAGCTGTTCCCCGCCCTTGTAGCGAGACGCCTAAATCTCAGGCTCATTTGACGCCGGTTTCCTTGACCACAGTCACGAAGCCCGTTTGTGGGTCCCCCCTGGTTTCCTCGGCCTTGTCGACGGTGAGGGCGATAGGCTTCACGGTTTGCAGCTTCAGCAATCTTCCGACGGTACTGGCACCACCTCGGCGCCGTGGCGAACGCCGGCATCTGCTCCGGCGCGGCGCTCACTCGAAGCTTCCGGTGAATTTCCTCGGGCAGGGCGGCGGCGTGAGTCTTGCGCCGCCCGAGGTTCGCTTGCGCGTCAGCACGCATGTCGGCTCGCATCTTTGTATGGAACAGAATCGAGCCTCAAGCTCTCATCGGCATTTCTCCAACCGCTGTGTTAGCGAGGCGGCTTGTGGAGCGCCGCTCACGCGCGTTGGGCCGCAAGTTTCGTGCTTGATCCAACGTTGATTTCCCTTGAAAAATGTTGATGTAAATTTCCGTGTAACGGTGGAGAATTCCGGCGACCAGGGAGGAGAACCATGCGGTATGGAGGATGGCATCAGATTGCTTTCGAGCGCGAGCTTACCGGCGAGCT
>JAJZAG010000299.1 GCA_021799555.1 Deltaproteobacteria bacterium
ACCGTGTACAGGCCGTGCTCGAAGGCGCGAATTTGTTCAACCTCGAGCGCGTCGAGAAACCCCTCGTTGGCCGCGAAGACCAGCACAACTTCCTTGTCGATCGTCAGCGGATCGTACTGATTCTGCTTGAGCATCTCGGTGAGCCGCGCGCCGCGGCTCAGCAGGCGCTGCGAAGCCGGGTCGAGGTCCGAGCCGAATTGCGCGAACGCCGCCATCTCGCGATATTGCGCGAGGTCGAGCTTGAGCGTTCCGCCGACCTGTTTCATCGCTTTGATCGCGGCCGAAAATCCGACCCGCGATACCGATAGGCCGACGTTAACCGCGGGGCGCACGTTCGAGTTGAACAGGTCTTTGTCGAGGACGATTTGGCCGTCGGTGATCGAAATGACGTTGGTCGGAATATAGGCCGACACGTCGCCTTCCTGAGTTTCGATAATCGGCAGCGCGGTAAGAGAGCCGCCGCCGTTTTCCTTGCTGAGTTTCGCCGCGCGCTCGAGCAGCCGGGAGTGCAGGTAGAACACGTCGCCGGGATACGCCTCGCGTCCCGGCGGACGGCGGAGCAGCAGCGAGAGTTGCCGGTATGCCTGCGCGTGCTTGCTCAGATCGTCGTAAACCAGCAGCGAATGCTTGCCCTTGTCGCGAAAGTACTCGCCCATCGTACATCCGCTATACGGTGCGATAAACTGCAGCGGCGCCGCTTCCGAAGCCGTCGCCGCGACGACCGTCGTGTACTCGAGCGCGCCGTAACGGGCGAGCTTCTCGACCACCTGTGCGACGGTCGAACGCTTCTGCCCGATCGCGACGTATATACACTGCACGCCCTGACCGCGCTGATTGATGATCGTATCGATCGCGATAGCGGTCTTGCCCGATTGGCGGTCGCCGATGATCAGTTCGCGCTGTCCGCGCCCGATCTGAAGCATCGAGTCGATCGCCTTAATCCCGGTCTGGAGCGGCTCCTTGACCGGCGCTCGGCCGATGATGCCGGGCGCCTTGATCTCGATCCGGCGCGTCTCCGACGACTTGATCGGCCCCTTGCCATCGATCGGCTGGCCGAGAGCGTTGACGACGCGGCCGAGCAGCGCCTCACCGACCGGAACTTCGGCGATGCGTCCGGTGCGTTTGACTTCGTCGCCTTCACGGATCGCCTGCGGATCGCCGAACAGCGCGGCGCCGACGTTGTCCTCTTCCAGGTTGAGGACGATACCGTAAATCTGATGGGGGAATTCGAGCAATTCGCCCGAGGCCGCGTTGTCGAGTCCGTAGATGCGCGCGATACCGTCGCCGCAGGAGAGCACGCGGCCGGTTTCGCGAACAGAGATCTGACCCTCAAAGCCCTTGATCTCGTTTTTGAGGATCTCGCTGATTTCAGATGGTCGAATGTCCGCCATAGATTCGGTCTTCCGCTCAGACTTGCCCCGCCAGACGCTGCTTAGCGATCGCGAGCCGCGTCGCAAGGCTGCCGTCGTAAATTTTTCCGCCCAGTTCAGCCACGACTCCACCCAACAAATCCTTATCGACCTTCACGGTCGGTATGATTTTCTTTCCGGCAATCCCTTCGAGCCCCGCGACCACGCGCGCGATTTCCGCGTCACCGGGCGCAACCGCGAAGGTCAGCGTCGCACGCGCCCGCCCCAACATCGCATCGACCTGTTCGCGATAGGCCAGCGCGATCGCGCCGATCTCGGCGATACGGCCGTGGCGCGCGAGCACCACCGCAAACGAGCGCACGGGGAAACTGAGTTCGAGGCGTTCGGCAATTTTCGCCATCGCTTCCTGGCGCTGCGCGTCGCCAATTTCGGGCGAGGTGAGACGCGCCGCGAGTTCCGGCGACTCGACGATCGCCGCAAGCCGCTCGAGCTCGCCGCCCCAGCTCTCGGCCTGGCTGCGCTCAGCGATTTCGAGCAACGCGCGCGCGTAACGCTTGGCGACCCGTGACCCCTTCATCGCCGCGCATCCTGTCCGAGTTTCTCCATGAAGCCGTCGAGCAGGCGGCCCTGATCGTCGCCGCTGAAATTGCGCGCGATCAGATCGCGGGCGAGCGCCGCCGCCGCCGCCGCCAGCCGCTCGCGCACGCGGCGCTGCGCGGTCTCGGTCATCGCGCCCGCGCTCATCTGAGCGTCGCGCTTGAGCCGTGCGGCGGTGGCCTGGGCGATCTCGCGGATCCGCGCGATCTGGTAATTGGTCTCAGTCTCGAACTCGGCCTTGATTCGCGCGAGTTCGGCGTCGAGCGCGGCCGTGCGCGCCTCGGCATCGCGCGCGAGCGTCTGCGCCTCATCGAGCGCGTTGCGGGCGCTGTCGAGACTGGCGCGAATCGAATCGGCGCGGCTGGTAAAAAAGCTGCGCGCAAGCGGCAGCGCGAAGTAGATTGCTACGAACAGGAATGCGGCGAAGTTAAGCGCGAAAAATCCGAGCGTCAGCCACGAACCCCCGGACTCGGAGCCGCCTTCAGCCGCGTGCGCGGCCGACGGCACTAACGTCGCGGCGCCGATACCCGCTAGATAGACCTTATAGAGTGATCGCTTCAACACAGCCGCATGTCCAAGCGCGCCCGTTACCGGCGCGGATTAATTGTTCGATCCGGCGGCGCCTGCGCCGTTGACGGGTCTGCCGAGAATCCGCACCGCCAATTCGGCGCCGAGATTATGGCTCATCGCTTCGAGCTGCTGTTCCGCCGCGTTCAACTCGCCCTCGATCTTGATTCGCGCCGACTCAAGCGCCGCGTGCGCCTCGGCCTTGGTTGCTTCGATCAACTGCGCGGCTTCGGTTTCGGCTGCGCGGCGATGCGTCTGGCGCTTCGCGATCGCCTCGCGGCGGATTTCGGCGATGCGCTTCTCGCGCTCGTCGTCGGCCGCGCGCGCGTCGCGGATCAATTGTTCGGTGCGCTCACTCAGGCTCCGGAACCGTTCTTCGCGTTCGGACAACAGTTTCAGAAACGGGCGAAAGAACAACCGGCTGAATATAAACCAGAAAACCAGAAAGGAGACAATCAGGGCAAAGAACGTCCCCCAGTTCGGCGGGATATGCATTTTACGGCGTCTCCCCGGCGGGGTTGCTTGATCGGAATTTCATCTGACGTACGGGAATGCGGGCTTTTCTTTCAGCCCCGGAAATCACGCCTGCTTCTGCCCTCCGGCCGCCGCCAGCGGCCGTTCCTCCTTCGGAAAGACAGTCACCTTGCGATCTTCGCGCACACCCTCGGGCTGCATCGAACAATGCCCCTCGAACTGCGCACCTTCATGGACGACCAGCACCGGCGCCGTCAGATTTCCGATCACCCGCGCCGACGGCCGAATCTCGATCCGCTGCGTCGCCACGATATCGCCGCTAACCTTCCCACCCACAACCACCGAGGCCGCGCGGACCTGCGCCGTGACCGTAGCGCTCTCGCCGATCACGACACTGTCCTTGGCGGTGATTTCGCCATCGACCTCGCCGTCAATTCGCGCCGGTCCATCAAACGAAACCTTGCCGCTGATCTTCGAACCTCGATCGAGATAAGCCCGCCCTTCGGCCTGCGCCGCCGCTCGTGACTGCGGCGTCGGCGTAACGGAGGGTTGCGCAGGCATGGTGCTGTGGCCTGAAGGCGCCGTCGCCTGCGACGTCGGTGTCGTTGCTTGCGGCGTCGGTCCGGATACGGACTTCTGAGACTTTTCGGGCTCTTTACTGAATAGCGCCATCGCCAACCGCTCCCCGGCGAGAGGCAACCCTCGCCTGCCGTAAATTCGAGCTTCGGGATGGCTATTATCCAATGTAAATGAGGGTGTCAAATTACGCGGCGCTCCCGGATTCGCCCGATTTCGCGATCATTGTCGGCACCGCGGCGACGACGCCTTCGCGCGCGCCTGAAACGCGAGCACTTACGCGCGATTTCATTCGGCCGCGATTCGCGATTCGCCTCGCGCCTGCCGCGGCGTTACTTTGCTCTATGGCTGCGCCGCCGACAGGCCGCGGCCGTATCGCGACTTGCGCCGATGCGGCGCTGGCGCGGCGCGGCACCGCGCTCCATCCACGATGCCCAGGGAGGTTCCCCGTATGGCCACGATACCCGACAAGTTCCATGACCTGCTCCACGTCAAGAAGTGCTTCGCCAATCTCGCGACCGTGCTCAAAGACGGGTCGCCGCAGGTGACACCCGTATGGTTCGACGAAGCGGGCGGCCGCATCCGTATCAACACCGCGCGGGGCCGCGTCAAGGATCGCGTGCTCAAGCCGGGCGCGCGGGTCGCGATGTCGATCCTCGATCCCGACGATCCCTATCGCTATGTCCAGATTCGCGGCACCGTCGTAAGCGAAACCGAACAGGGCGCTGCCGCCCATATCGACTCGCTTGCCAAGAAGTACCTCGGCCGCGACCAGTACCCGTTTCACGATCCCGCGCACGCGCGCGTCATCTATGAGATCGAACCGACCTCGTTCCAGAGCAACCGCTGACGCGCCGCCGCGGCAAACGGCGGCGCGCCGCGGCGCTGTGTCGCCGCGCACGCGCGGCCTAAGATTTGTCCCCGAGCGATGAATCCGCATCCCGAGGATACGCGGCACCCGGCGGTCTATCTCGAGACCTATGGATGCCAGATGAATATCGCCGACTCGCAG
>JAJZAG010000300.1 GCA_021799555.1 Deltaproteobacteria bacterium
CATGGTGCGCCGCGCGATTCCCGCGGTGGCGCGCAAGACTCCGGACGCCGCGCGCCATGCGGCGTGGTTCGACGTCCTCGGACTCGACAGCGAGTACGATTACGATCCGGTCTGGGCCAAGTGCGTCGAACTGGGCGTTTCGCCGACGTTCCACACCGGCACGCGCGGCGTGGGCTTCCGCGTCTCGCCGACGAATTTCACTTACAATCACATCGGGCATTTCGCCGCCGCCAGCGAGGCGGTGTGCAAGGCCCTGTTCCTGGGCGGCGTAACCCGGCGCTTTCCGGCGCTCAACTTCGCCTTTCTTGAGGGCGGCGTCGGATGGGCCTGCAATCTCTACAGCGATCTGATCGGCCATTGGAAGAAGCGCAACCGCGACGCGCTCGAAGAAGTGAATCCGGCCAATCTCGACCGGGCGATGCTGCGCGATCTGATCGAGAAATACGCGGAGAAGGATCTCGCCGCGCGCGTCAACGCGTCGGCGGCGATCCTCGAGGGGGTAGGCTCGGCGGCGACGGGCGGAATCGCCGAACTCGACGACTTCGCCGCATGCGGAATTCGGCGCGCCGAGGATATTTGCGAGCTCTTCACCCGTAATTTTTACTTCGGATGCGAGGCCGACGACCCCATCAACTCGTGGGCTTTCAATACTCACATCAATCCGTTCGGCGCGCGCCTCAAGACCCTGTTCGGAAGTGATATCGGCCACTTCGATGTAGTCAATATGGCCGAGGTTCTGGAGGAAGCGTTCGAGCTCGTCGAACACGGCGCAATCACCGACGCGGACTTCCGCGATTTCGTCTTCACCAATCCGGTTCGTTTCTGGGGCGAGGCCAATCCGCGCTTCTTCGAGGGAACCGCGGTCGAATCCGCCGCGGCGAAGCTCCTGCGCGGCGCGCCCGCCGCACCGGCTCACGCATAGCAGCGGAGACAAACGATGCAGCAATCCAAACGCGGAATCGTTCTTACAGTATTCGCGGTCCTGTTCCTGCTCGCGGCGCTGGAGGATCTGCTGAAGCCGTTTCATCTCGAAGGCCCGACGACGGGGTTCGTCTTTTTCGGCACGCGCACGCACGGAGTCGAAAACGCGCTCCTGGGTCCGATATTCGGGATATTCCTGCTCATATATGCGGCTGGAATACTACGTATGAAGAAGTACGCAGTCACGCTCGGGGTCATATACGCAGTATATGTGACGCTGAACATAGTGCTGTACAGCGTCAACCCTCCTCCAGGCGACCAACCCTCCATGATCATGACGATACTGTTCGTGGTTCTCGCGATCGCAATTCCATGGGCCGCCGCGGCCACGCTATGGCGCCAACGCGCGCGCCTTGCCTGAGCGCTCATGACCGCGCCTGCGCGGCGCGACCGTTCCCGGCGCTCGCGACGAGCGGAATGAGCACCGCGAATGCCGCGATAGCGGCCGCGAGCGAATAGCCAATTGCCCACCGGTACCCGCCGGTATAGTCGATGATCACCCCCGCGATCGGAGGGCCGAGCAGCGCGCCCACCCCGCCGCTCGTGTAGAGGATTCCCATGATCGTGCCGAGCCGCGCCGCGCCGAACAGGTCCGCAAGCACCGCCGGCGTAAGCGCGACGAATCCTCCGTACCCCGCGCCCATCGCGACCGCGAAGACCACCAGCGCCGCGTACGAACTCGCGCCGAGCCACCAGCCGAAACTCGCCGCCAGCAGCAGATAGCATCCCGCGAACAGCCGCACCGTGCTCATCCGATCCGCGATCGCGCCGAGGCCGAGCCGTCCCGCGACGCTGGCTCCGCCGATGATCCCGACCAGCGCCGCGCTCGCGACGCGGCTTGCGCCGTGCTCGTGTGCGAACGCGGGCAGGTAAACGAACGGCACAAACAACGCCATCGAGGACAAGAACGAATTGAGGTAGAGCAGCCGGAAATCCGCGGTCGTTAGAGCGGCGCGCAGATCGATCGCGCTCGGCGCGACGCGCACCGGCGGACGCTCGACGAGCATCGCGCATCCGAGCAGAATCGCCGTCGCACCCGCGCCTATCACGAGGTACGTATCGCGCCATCCGATCCGCTCGATCATCGCCGCCGCCACCGGCGCCATCAGCACCGTGCCGCAGCCGATACCCGCGACCGCGATTCCAAGCGCGGTGTTGCGCCGGGTGAGAAACCATCCCCCGACCACCGCGACCATCGGCACATAGCCAGTCGCGACTCCGATTCCTACGCCGATTCCGTAGGTCAAATAGCCCATCCACAGCCGGTCGATGAACGCGGTCATCACAAGTCCCACGCCCATCGCGAGTGCGCCCGCCGCGACGACGACGCGCGGACCGATGCGGTCGCTCAGATAACCGGCCGGCCATCCGAGCACGCACCAGATGAAGACCGTCAGCGAGAAGACGCCCGAGGTGCTGCTGCTGCGCGCGCCGAACTCCGCCGCCATCGGCTTGAAGAACGCACCAAAGCTGTAGGCTACGCCGTACACCGCGAACATCGCGACAAACGCGATCGCCACCATTCGCCATGCGCGCGGCGAATCGAACCGCGCAAGCTCGGCGCGCGCGGCCTCGAGTTCGGACTCGGCGGTGACGGCCTGCGATTCAAGCGTATGGTCAGCCATGTGTGGCGCCAGAGTCGCCCATGACGAGGATACGCGCAAGCTCATCATGCTTCGCGCGTCATCGGCGCGCAGACCGTTCCGCTCGACGCGAAAGCCGGCCGCTCGGCCACGGCTTGCGATGGGTTCGTTTGATAAAAACGGCGCCCGCAGCCGAATGTCAATCGCGCGAAAACGCTTGTATATTTCGCTTTCGCGATGGGTTCGATGCGACTTTGCGCGCATCTCAGTCCATCGCCGGAACCGGCCTCCGGAGGAGTTCGCGGACTCGACGCAAAGAGCGGCTCGCCGACGCCGACGATTCGGGCGATTGAATCCTCATACAACCAATCCCCATGCAGCCCCGCGCGCGATGCGCAAAGCCCAACGGTCACACGGCCAAATATCGCGGACTCGAACGAGGGCAGGACAGGACTGAGGACGACTCACCAACGGACAGTCAAATGTTAGCACACAGTTAGCAGAATTTCAACTTATTGCGCTTTGCATATCGGACTGACAATACGTAGCTTGCTCGACTTCTTGCATCGCGCGGGAAAAGGTTTTTTTGACACACTCGGCTGGGGCCGACGTGCCTAATAACATGACCTCTTAAGGGATGACGATTGAGTACCGGGCTCTGAAACTAGTCTTTCAGTATCCTGCTTGGCCTTTAAGTCTCGCGCGTGTCCCGCGTGCGCAGTTGATGGCGGAAATCAGGCGGTTCATCCAGACACGCAAGCTAGCGCAGAACTCCGCCGCCAAGCTCTTCGGCGTAACCCAGCCTCGGATCAGCGCCCTGGCCCGCGGGAAGATCGACTTGGTCAGTATCGAAACGCTCGTCGATATGCCGGCCCGCGCCAGCATCCGCGTCCAGCTCCGACTAGCGCAAGTTCGTCGCACGCCACACCATCAAGCGGCCTGACGCCATACTCCGGGAACAGTCCGATAGAGTATTGAGACAGGGCGAACTCGACGGCGAGAGCAGCGCCATCGTAAGGATGGTCACGTCGCGAGACCAAGACCGCCTTGAGGCGCCCGTACCGCCGGCCCCGTCAGTTCTTTTCGCGGCGCGTACCTAACCCCCTTGAGCTTGCTCCGCGCCGCGTCAGATATTTCGTCGCGATCGGAACGTCGAGCAATCGCCGGATCGCGTTCGTCCTCGTTCGCGATGCGACTGCGTGGACGGTTCGTCGTCCCTCGTCGATCGTGGCAACCACGTCAAGTTCGAAAGCAGCCGCCAGAAGGGAGACTCGCCACGTCCCCAATGGTCCGCGAAGATCTGCATCGGAGACGGGAATGCACGGAACCGATTTGGTGCCATCGATCCTCCGCGCACTGTGGGGTAGCTCTCAGTCTCGTTCCACACGCGAGTGCGGCGTTAGTCTGCCCACGATAGCGACGCGCTGGGCGACGACCGATCGATCATCGTCTGCAGCAGCCGGTCAGCCATAGCTACGGAGGGCATCCCGAGAAATCCTGGAGCGACGCCGGCCGGAAGCTCCACAACCCTGTCGTTGAACGGGCTGCGCCACCGGACCATCTCGGCTTTAGGGGCCCGTCCGCTCGCGACCAGACGCTCAAATTTGAGATCGTCGTCGCTGAGGGAGTTGAGCTCGCAGCAACACTCGGCGCAGTTCGGTGGAAAGTGCACCTTCCACCATTCGTCATCATGGCGAAGAATTAGACCATTCCAGCGACCGTGACTCGGCTCACACCCCTCGCCTGACGGTGCCGGACATACATATTCCCACCAAGGTCTGGAATGAGAGACGGCTCGCATCTGCTCAAGGTGCAACGCGCTCATCCGTACGCGCAGGTAGGAACTGTAGATTGGAAGAAACCAGTCCTGCATGGGTCGGAACTTGTTCCTGCGCCGCGTCTTCGGGTTCACTGCGAAATAGTCGTCTAGCCACAAGCCCTGCGCGCGCAGAGAAGGCGAAATCGCACGCAAGACATCCTCGCCAGCGCGCCCGTCTCTGACGGCGCG
>JAJZAG010000301.1 GCA_021799555.1 Deltaproteobacteria bacterium
CCGCCCGCGCTCGAATTTAATCGCGTGGATCATACCGTCGCCGTCAAACCAGTGAGAACGTCCGCGCGGCTGAAAAATCGGATTGGGGCCATTACGCAAGTAGACTCCGAACAGGTCGTCGGGAATTTCGCCGATGACTTCAAGATCGCCGGCTGTGATCTCGCGGCCAATCGGCCCGAACACGCCGCGCAGAAAGGGATTCTCGCCGGGGTCGATATTGATCGGAATTTCGCTTTCGACTTTCAATGCCATCGCGCCACCTGCTGGTCCATCCCAACCTACCACATCTCATTCGCAAGCTCACGCCGTTTGGCGGTTGACGGACCCGTATCCGCTGGGCTTTACGCCGGCGGCCTGATCGCATTAAGATCGATGCAACTTTCAAGTTATCAATCGCGCGCGGCCGAAACGCGAAGGGAGACATCCTCGATGAGCGAACAACCTTTGGAAATCGACGAACCTAATCGCTGGCGTCTCGAAACTCCCGGCCACAACGGGTGGAAACGCACCGCTCGCGCCGACGATCCGAATAAGTACTTCATGGTCTCCGCCGATTGCCACGCCAACGAACCAGGCGGCCTGTGGCATCAGCGCCTCGAAAAGGAATACGCAAAGCGTCTGCCGCGCATCGAGGTCGATGAGCACGGCGTCAAGTGGCAGATATCCGAAGGATGGCAGCGCTCGCGTTTGCTCGATAATCGCCTTGAAGGCGAAGACCACGTCCGCGCCAAAGCGGGCGCCGACCCTGTCGAGCGTCTGCGCGACCTCGACCGCGACGGCGTCGATGTCGAGATCGTATTTCCGAATAAGGGCCTGATGATGTGGGCCACGTCCGACGTGAAGTTCGCTGCCGCGCAGTGCCGGGTTTGGAACGATTGGGCTGCGGAAACCTACAGTCCGTATCGCGACAGGATAGTGCCGATGGCGTCGATCGCGACCGGCGACCTCGAAGGTTGCGTAGCGGAAGTCGAGCGCTGCGCGAAACTCGGCTTTCGCGGCGCGACCCTGCCTTGCAAGCCGATCTTCGGTCCGCACGACGCGCGCCATCCGAATTACAATCTTCCGATCTTCGATCCGCTGTGGGCCGCGCTGCAAGACGCAAACTTGTGCGTTACTTTCCACGTTTCCACCGGACGCGACCCGCGCGCAGCGCGCAAGGACGGTGGTGCCGTGATCAATTACGTCTCCCACTCGCTCGCGCCCACGATCGAGCCAATCGCAAACCTGTGCGCGTCGGGCGTGATCGAGCGATTTCCCAGATTGCGCTTCGCCTCGATCGAAGCGGGCATCGGATGGGTCCCATGGGCGTTGCAGGCGATGGACGAGGCCTACAAGAAACATCATATGTGGGTCTTCCCCAAGCTCAAGCATCTGCCGAGTGAGTATTTCCGCAGCAACGGATTCGCGTCGTTCCAGGAAGACGCGCCCGGCCTCGACCTCGCACCCAAGTACGATCTGTGCGGCAACTTCATGTGGGCCAACGACTATCCGCATCACGAGGGTTCGTGGCCGCATTCCGCCGAAGCGATCGAGCGCCAGATGGCGGATCTCACCGACGAGCAGCGCGCACAGATCCTCGGACTGAACGCGGCGCGGATGTTCAATCTCGAAGTGCGCCGGCGCGTGCCGATGCCGGCAGCGCGCGCGAACTGAGCGGCGGCGCCAAACTGATGCCGCGATGCGGCCATATTTGGTCGCATCGCGCGCACCCCCGCCGGCGTGTCAAAACCGACACGTGCAATCATCGCGGTGAATCCTGATTCGATTCCACGGCACGCGCTTGCGGCGTCCGGTCACCGCTGGCAAGGATTTCGCATAAGCATCCGCTCGTGGGCGCGATGCTCTACTGGATTCCGGCGGCTGCCGCGGTTGTCTATCTAGAGACTCTCGTGATCGTGATCTACGCGCGCCGCACGCGTATCGCGAACCGAGATTCGCTGCGGCGCTAGAACAGCCGCTGCCCGAAGAAAAACGCATTGATGTCCCGCTTCGATCCCTGCACCGCCGCGACAGGCTTGCGCGCCAATCGCTCCGCCAGCGCTTGCGCTTCGTCCATCAGTTCCTCGCGCTTCACTATCCGGTTGATCAGCCCCATTGCGAGCAACTCGTCGGCACGATAATGCCGGCACTCTAAAATCGCCTCGCGCGCCCGCCACGGTCCCATCCTTGCCGCCATCAGTTGCGCAGGCGCGCCCCGATACGGCACGCCCATGTCGACCTCCGGCACCCAGAACTCGGCGCCGTCCGCGACGAGGCAGAAATCGAAAGCCAGTGCGATGGACCATCCGCCGCCGATCGCGGGGCCGTTGATCGCGCCGATCGTTATTGCGTCGAGATGCGTGATCGCCTCGAACGCGCGCCCGATTAGCCGCGGAAAGCGGCCCGCCGTCTCGCGCGAAATTCGCGCGCGCTCGGCGGGATCGGTGATGCCGCGCGTTGCCGACAGGTCCGCACCGGCCGAGAACACCGAGCCTTTCCCCGTCACGATCAATACGCGCACCTCGCGATCGTCGCGCACCTGGTTGATAAGCGCCTCGAAATCCAGGATGACTTCGTCGTTGAGGGGATTGCGCTTCTCGGGCCGATTGAAGGTAATCGTCGCGATCGCCTCGTTCTTATCGAAAGTGAAGTGTGCGGACATTTGCACTCCTCGCGTTGATGCTACTCCGCCGATGCTAGCGCTCCGCGCGACCCGCAGCGATAGCCCGGATTTGAGTGCCGTGCTTTACTTGAATCTCGACTCGAGGAGAGCGGATACAAATGGATGTGAGCAAACTCGCGCCGGGGCGTAATCCTCCCGATGAAATTCACGTAATCGTCGAAATTCCCCAGGGAGGCGCGCCGATCAAATACGAACTCGACAAGGTTTCCGGTGCGCTGTTCGTCAACCGCTTCCTGCACACCGCGATGTTCTATCCGGCCAACTACGGCTTCATCCCAAATACTCTGTCCGAAGACGGCGATCCCTGCGATGCAATGGTACTCTCGCAGGAACCGGTCGCTCCGTTGGCGGTAATCCGATGCCGCCCGATCGGCGCGCTTTTGATGGAAGACGAGCACGGCGTCGATGAGAAGATCCTCGCGGTCCCCGTCGATGAACTCAATCCGTATTACGACGGAATCGGCGAGTTGAGCGACCTTCCCGCGATCGTGCGCGATCAAATCGATCACTTCTTCCGCCACTACAAGGACTTGGAAAAAGGCAAGTGGGTTAAAGTGCGCGGATGGGTTGATCGCATGGCCGCCCGCGAACTGATTATCCAGGCGATCGCGCGCTTTCCCGCGAAATGAACCTGCTTCAGGATGCCGGCCGATGTTAGCCGAAGCAGTCGCGCAACTCGCCACGACGTTGATCGCCCAGTCCCGCCGCGGCGCTGTAACCGTTGTCGCACTCGACGGCGGCGGTGGCGCCGGAAAGTCAACCTTGGCGGAATTAATCAAGCGAACCCTCTCTACCGTTTCGATCGTGGGCCTCGATGACTTCTATCGACCGCTCCACGGCGACGCGCGCGCCGAAGCCGATCCGAAATACACATACCTCAAATACCTCGAACTCGAACGCGTCCGCCGCGAAGCGCTGGTCCCCCTGCGCACCGGCACGATCGCGCGCTATCAACCACGCGACTGGAAAAGCGCCGAACTGCGCGGATGGGTCGAAGTCGCGCCGAATCCGATCGTTATCCTCGAGGGTGTGTATTCCTCGTGCCCGGAGTTGCGCGACCTTATCGACCTCGCGATTTTCGTGCATACTCCCCGCGCGATCCGGCAGGCGCGCTTGCTCGCGAGACGTCAGGACGACACAGCTTGGATCGAGCGCTGGATGGCCGTGGAGGATTGGTATCTCAGTAACATTCGTCCCGCCGACACGGCTGATCTTGTCGTCGCAGGGAGTTAGTAGCAATGCCCGAGTTACCGGATATAACCGTCTATGCCGAAGCACTCGACGCGCGAATCGCCGGCCACCGGCTAATCCGCGCATTAGTCAGATCTCCCTTCCTGATGCGTACCGCTGTTCCTCCGCTCAGCGCCGCACACGACAGCGTCGTCCATGAGGTCCGGCGCCTCGGCAAGCGTATCGCCATTGGACTCGAGCGCGATCTGTGGCTCGTGCTGCATCTGATGATCGGGGGACGCCTGCACTGGCACACATCCGCGCCCAAAGCAAAGGGCCGGAACCTGCTCGCGATCTTCGAGTTCGATTCGGGATGGCTCTCGCTGACCGAGGCCGGCACTCAACATCGTGCCGCTCTCCATCTGGTCCGCGGGCAAGCGGCGCTCAATGCGTTCGGCGCGGGCGGTCTCGAACCTCTCGAGGCGACGCTCGATGCGTTCGCCTCCGCACTGCGTTCTGAGAATCACACGCTCAAGCGCGCGCTCACCGACCCTCACATTTTCAGCGGAATAGGTAATGCCTATTCCGATGAGATACTGCATCGCGCCGAACTCTCGCCAATCGCGATGACGCGCAAGCTGACCGACTCCGAGGTTGGACGGCTGCACGCGGCGACTCGTGCGACGCTCGCCGAATGGATCGATCGTCTCCGCGCGGAATCCGCC
>JAJZAG010000302.1 GCA_021799555.1 Deltaproteobacteria bacterium
CAGGGGCCGTCGCCGCGTGAGCCGGATTCGGCAGTGTCGCAAGGACCAGGGCAACGCCGATCGCGGCAGCGATTAAGGCGATACGCAGCCATAGGCGACCTCGAGTCAGGCGGGTTGCAGGCCTGATGCTCAGATCGATAACTCCACTAGCCATTGATTAGGACCTCGTGAAAAGTGGCTGAAAACCATAAGTTTTCAGCTCTGAATTAGGATTTAGCAGCCAGCGCCGCTTCATCGAACGATAAGACAAGCTCATAGAGATCGTGCTGCACCATCATTCATACTTAAGTATAGACATAAGCCGAGCGGAAGCAAGAGCCTCCGCTCTATTAGAAGTTTCGATGAAGTCACGGATGCGGGGATCAATTCGTGGCGGCGGCGGAAGTGCTTGTAATTTCGAGTCCGCGCGGGTTCGCGTCGATTTTTACTTGTGAGCCGTCGCGAATCTCGCCCGCGAGAATCTTGCGTGCCAGCGCCGTGTCGAGCTCGCGCTGGACGAGGCGTTTTAGCGGGCGCGCGCCATACGACGGATCGTAGCCGTGCTCGGCCAAGTAGTCGATCGCCTTCGGAGTGAGCGCAAGGGTGATCTTGCGATCCTCGAGCCGTTTGCGCAGCCGCCCGAGCTGAACTTCGACAATCCGGCGAAGCTCGGCGCGCGCGAGCGCATGGAACACCACGATCTCATCGACACGATTCAAGAACTCGGGGCGGAAGCTCTGGCGCATCACCTCGAGGCACTCGGCCTTCATCTTTTCGTAATCCTGACCCTTGAAGCCGAGGATGATCTGGCTTGCGATGTTCGAGGTCATAATCACGACGCAGTTGCGGAAATCGACCGTTCGTCCGTGGCCGTCGGTCAGGCGCCCATCGTCGAGAAGCTGGAGCATGATATTGAACACGTCGGCGTGGGCCTTCTCGATCTCGTCGAACAGGATTACCGAGTAGGGCCGTCGGCGCACAGCTTCCGTAAGCTGACCGCCCTCGTCGTAGCCGACGTAACCGGGAGGTGCGCCGACCAGACGCGAGACCGTGTGCTTCTCCATGTACTCCGACATGTCGATTCGGACCATCGCGGATTCGTCGTCAAAGAGAAATTCGGCGAGGGCGCGGGCGAGTTCGGTTTTTCCGACGCCGGTCGGGCCGAGGAAGATGAACGATCCGATCGGTCGATTAGGGTCTTTGAGTCCGGCGCGGGCGCGTACCACCGCGTCAGCGACCGCCGATACGGCTTCATCCTGGCCGATGACGCGTTTGTGTAGATGCTCTTCGAGGTGTGCGAGTTTTTGCACCTCGCCTTCGACGAGCCGCGCAACCGGAATGCCGGTCCATCGCGAAACCACTTCCGCGATATCGTCTTCGTCGACTTCCTCTTTAATCAAGCGGTCGGCGCCGTTCGCCTTGGCGGAGAGCTTTGCCTCGTCGGCGGCGAGGGCTTTTTCGAGTTCGGCGAGCTTGCCGTATTGAAGCTCGGCGACCTTGTTGAGGTCGTACTCGCGCTTGGCTTTTTCGATCGCGAGGCGGGTCTGCTCGATCTCGGCTTTGATCTTCGAGAGATTCTCCAGGCCGCCTTTTTCGCTCTGCCACTGCGCCTGGAGCGCCGTGCGCTTTTCGTTGGCCCCGGCAAGCTCCTTTTCGAGCTTCTCGAGGCGATCTTTCGACGCCGCGTCGGTTTCGCGGCGCAAAGCCTGACGCTCGATTTCGAGTTGCATGACGCGCCGGTTGATCTCGTCGAGTTCGACCGGCATCGATTCCTTTTCGGTTCTCAACTTGGCGGCGGCTTCGTCAACGAGGTCAATCGCCTTGTCGGGCAGAAACCGATCCGTAATGTAGCGCTTGGACAGGATCGCGGCGGTCACGAGCGCGGCATCTTTGATTCTGATCCCATGATGGACCTCGTAACGTTCCTTGAGGCCGCGCAGGATCGAGATGGTATCCTCGACGCTCGGCTCTTCGACCATCACCGGCTGGAAGCGGCGTTCGAGCGCCGCGTCCTTTTCGATGTGCTTGCGATACTCGTCGAGCGTGGTCGCACCGATACAGTGCAGCTCGCCGCGCGCAAGCATCGGCTTGAGCAGATTCGACGCGTCCATTGCGCCTTCGGCGGCGCCCGCACCGACGACGGTGTGCAACTCGTCGATGAACAGAATCACTTCGCCGGCGGCATCCTGCACTTCCTTGAGAACGGCCTTGAGGCGTTCCTCGAATTCGCCGCGGAATTTCGCACCTGCTATCAGTGCGCCCATGTCGAGCGCGACAATGCGCCGATTCTTGAGGCCTTCGGGCACGTCGCCACGGACGATGCGATGGGCCAAGCCTTCAACGATCGCGGTCTTACCGACGCCGGGTTCGCCGATCAGGACGGGATTATTCTTGGTGCGCCGCGAAAGCACCTGGATGACGCGGCGGATCTCTTCGTCGCGGCCGATTACCGGATCGACCTTGCCCTGCGCCGCGAGCTTGGTCAGGTCGCGGCCATACTTTTCCAGCGACTGATAAGTCGCCTCGGGATTGGCCGAAGTCACGCGCTGATTGCCACGCACCTGCTGGAGCGTGGCCATGAGCTTGTCATGGGTCAGGCCCGCGTCGCGAAGAATCTTCGCCGCGGCTCCTGGCTCGTCAAGAATCGCGATCAGCGCGTGTTCGACTGAGATGTAATCGTCCTTGAGCTTGCCGGCTTCTTGCTCGGCGCGAGCCAGCACGCGACCCAGGCGTTGGGTCGCATAGACCTGGGCCGAATCAGTGCCGCCCCCGGTCACCTGCGGAACTTTTTTCAGCTCGGCCTCAAGCTTGCGTTGGACGCCGGCGCGATCAACTCCGGCGACGCTCAAGATCGACGCGGCCAGCCCGTCACTCTCCTCGAGCAGTGCGCGCAGAAGATGCTCAACATCGACGGCCTGATTATGTGCGGCCAGCGCGGCATTTTGCGCGCGTCCGAGGGCTTCTTGCAGCTTCTCGGTGAATTTATTGGCATTCATCGAACAAGAACCTAATCATTTTTCAGCAATCGGCAAGCCACGCATCACTGCGCCACGCGGCTTGTTAAGATGGACGCTAGTATGCACGAAATTCGATCTCCGGCGGTTTCGACGCAGCCATCCCGGAACTGGATCAGGCCATCGAGCGGTAAGAGCGCTGCTCCCTGCCGATCTTGAGATCGCGCCCCACGCGATCAAGGTTCATCGGTAGTGGCGCCGGAAGCAACCCGTGACAATCCGCGCGAAACACGTGGCCAGCATGCCGCATCGTCGCGGTGCGCGCACGGTGGCCGTTGCGGCGGCGATTTGGTAAGTCTGGGCGGAGGTTTCCGGGGGAATAAACCGATGCGGCTCAACCTGACGATCAATGGTGAGCGGCGCGAGGACGATATCGATCCTCGCACCCTTCTGGTCCATTACCTCCGCGAGGTCGCGGGCCTGACTGGCACTCACGTAGGATGCGAAACGTCGCTGTGCGGCGCATGCACGGTGCATCTGAACGGCGCCGCGGTGAAGTCGTGCACGATTCTCGCCGTCCAGGCCGAGGGCGCCGAAATCACGACGATCGAAGGCCTCGCGCGCGGCGGCGAGATGCATCCGCTGCAGGAAGGCTTCTGGGAAGAACACGGCCTCCAGTGCGGATATTGCACACCGGGCATGATCATGACCGCGGCCGATTTGTTGGCCCACAACCCTGACCCATCAGAAGCCGAAATTCGCGAGGCGCTCGAAGGAAATCTGTGCCGATGCACCGGCTATCAGCATATCGTTAACGCGGTAAGGTCGGCAGCGCGCAAGATGCGCGAGCGCAAGGCCGCGTGAGGCGCTTCACCGCGGCGAGGCAACTCAGATGGCGGTAGTACCGAAATTTGTTGGGGCAAGAATCAAACGCCGCGAGGATCCACGCCTGGTCAGCGGCACCGGAACCTACGTCGATGACGTGCGGATTCCCGGAATGCTTCAAGCCGTCGTGCTGCGAAGCCCTTACGCGCATGCGAAGATCAATTCGATCGATCTGAGCAAAGCGCGCGCGCTTGCGGGCGTCATGTGCGTGCTTTCGGGCAGCGACCTGAAAGGAAAGATCGGCTCGGTGCCGTGCGTCGCACCTGCCGATCACGTGCCATTTCATCCTGTGCTCGCCGACGGCAAGGTCCGCTTCCTCGGCGAGGGTGTCGCCGTCGCTGTGGCGGCATCACCGTACCTGGCGCAGGACGCGCTCGACCTGATCGAGGTCGATTACGAACCGCTCGAAGTCGTAGTCGATCCGGAAAAGGCGCTCGAGCCGGGCGCGCCGATTCTGCACGAGGAATTCGGCACCAATTCGGTTACGCTTGCGAGCGTGCCAAATCCGGCCGCCGATGAAGCGATGCGGCGGGCGGACCGGATCATCAAGTTCCGAGTTTACAATCAGCGGCTTGCGCCAATTCCGATGGAGCCGCGCGGCGTGGTGGCGCGCTGGGAGCCGGGATACAAGCAGCTAACCCTGTGGTCTTCGACGCAGATCCCGCATCTGCTTCGCTCGCAAATTGCCGAGCAGCTCAAAATCGGCGAGAACAAGCTTCGCGTGATCGCGCCCGAAG
>JAJZAG010000303.1 GCA_021799555.1 Deltaproteobacteria bacterium
AAAGCGCGCGTAATTGCCGTCGGCGACGAAGCAGATCTCCTGGCTCTCCGGCTTATCCGCCGTCGCAAGCCCAAGTTCCCGCGCGCGCGCGCGGACCTGGGTCTTGGTCATTGCACCGATCGGGAACATCGTCCGCGAAAGCTCGCTCTGCGAGAGCGAGAAGAGAAAATAGGACTGATCCTTGCCGGCATCAATTGCACGCCGCAAATGAAACCGGCCGATGCCGTCGCGTTCGATACGGGCATAGTGGCCGGTCGCAACGTACTCGCAGTCGAGCGCGCGGGCGCGTTCCCAGAGCCGCTTGAACTTGATCTCACGATTGCACATCACACACGGATTCGGCGTGCGTCCGGCGAGGTATTCGCCGACAAAATTATCGATCACGCGCGCACCGAATTCCGCGCGCAAGTCCACCACGTAGAACGGAAAATCCATCCGCTCGGCCACCCGCCGCGCGTCCTCGAAATCCTCGTACGAACAGCAAGTGCCGCGCGTGCGCGGCGCGCGATTGTCCTGCTCGCCCGCAAGGCGCATCGCTATGCCAACCACGTCGAAGCCCTGCTCGCGCAATATCGCGGCGGCGACGCTGCTATCGACTCCGCCCGACATCGCGGCCAAAATCCGCGCGCTCATCGTATCGCCTCTGCGCTCACCGCCGCCCGCTCGGCCGCCGCGACACGGCGCCACACGCGCGCAATTATTTCCGACGCGGCCACGATCTCGCCCTCGGTCGTGCTCCATCCAAGGCTGATGCGCAGCGAACTCCGCGCCTCGACCGCGCTGCGCCCCATCGCGAGCAGCACATGCGACGCTTCGACGGCGCCCGCCGCGCACGCCGATCCCATCGAGACCTCAACGCCCTCAAGATCGAGCGCGATAAGCATGCTCTCTCCGAGCACTCTGGGAAAAGTAAGGTTGATCGTATTCGCCGCGCGAGCGTCGGCCGGGCCATTGAGCCGCAATCCGGGAATCGCGTCAAACAGCCGCGCGAGCAGCATCGCGCCAAGTGCGCTAATCCGCTCGCGCTCCGAATCAATCGCGATGCGCGCCGCCTCCGCCGCCGCTCCCATCGCGACCGCGCCTACCAGATTTTGCGTACCCGCACGCATCGCGCCTTCTTGCGGTCCGCCCAGAATCTGCGCCGCGAGCTCTACCCCGTCGCGAACGTACAGCGCGCCGATTCCCGACGGTCCACCAAACTTGTGCGCGCTGAGCGTCATCAGATCGCAGCGCAGCCGCGCCACGTCGATCGGAATCCTGCCCGCCGCCTGCGCCGCATCCAGATGCAACTTCGCGCCAGCGCGATGCGCCGGCTTGCCAAGAGGCTTGGCGTCGAGGATCGCGCCGACTTCGGAATTAACCAATCCAACCGTTACAAGCGCCGTCGCATCATCGAGGGCGGCAATCACGTCGTCGGGCGAAACCACGCCGTCGCGATCCGGGGCGATCCTCATCACCTTGACGCCGCGACGCTCCAACTCTGCAAGCGGCGCGAGTATGGACGAATGCTCGATCGACGATGTCACAACCCGGCAGCGGGTTTCCGCCCGCCCAAGCGCACCAAAGATCGCGAGGTTATTCGCTTCGGTCCCTCCACTCGTAAATACTATCTCGCGGGGATGCGCGCCGATCAGAGCGGCGACCTGAACGCGCGCCTCTTCGAGCGCGCGCCGCGCGTGCTGGCCAGACCGATGCACCGATGCAGGGTTTCCCTCCGCCCGCAAGAGCATCCGCGCCCCCGCTTGCGCCGCCTGTGGCCGTACCGGCGAACCGGCGTTATGGTCCAGATAAATCGACATGATTCGTTTGCTATGTGTATCGCGAAGCAATCAACATTATCCTACCGCACCGGATGGCAAAAGACGTTCCCGGCAGGAGTATTTCGATGCCTCAGGCTCAGAGCGGTCCTCGCGTAATCGTCGTCGGAGCGGGCGTGGTCGGATGCAGTATCGCGTTTCATCTCGCCCGGATGGGTGCCCAAGCTGCGGTCTTCGACAAGGGCCCCATTTGCGCCGGGATGACGGCGCGATCCGGCGCGCTGGTGCGGATGCATTACACCTTCGCGCCCGAAGCTGACCTCGCGTGGAAAAGCCTCACCTACTTCGAGAACTGGCCTCGGATGGTTGGTGGGCGATGCGGCTTCGTGCCGACCGGTTTCGCCGTCGTGGTTGGCCCGGAGAACGGCCACAAACTCCGGGCGAATGTCGCGATGCTAAAATCGATCGGCGTCGAAACCGACCTGCTCGAACCCGATCTGTTGCAAAAGATTGAACCGGCTGCGCGCGTCGATGACCTCGGACTCGCCGCTTACGAACCCCGCAGCGGTTACGCCGACCCGGTCGCGACTACCGAGGCCTTCGCGGCCGCCGCGCAGAAACTCGGCGCGTCATTCACGCTCAACACACCAATAGCCGCGCTCGCAACGAATGCAGGACGCGCAGCCGGCGTTACCGACGTAAGCGGCAAAACCCATCACGCGGATTTCGTTTGTATAGCCGCCGGACCATGGACGGACACCTTGCTTGCGCCGTTCGGTCTCAAAATCGGCCTCAAGCCCGAACGAGCGCAGATCGCATTTTTCCGGAAATCGCCGGCGCTGCGCCACTGCATCTTTATCGACACAATCGCGGGCAGTTATTTCCGCCCTCACGGCGACGACCTGACCATGGCTGGCTTCGGCGCCCTTCATCCGGATACGCAAACCGATCCCGATTCGTTCAAGCAAAGCAACGACGCGGAATTTATCGAAGCCGCACGCGCGCGCCTGGCTCGCCGGATTCCCGCGATGAAAGACGCGCCGTTCGTCCGCGGGCATGCTGGAATCTATGACGTTAGCCCCGACGCGCGCGCCGCGATTGGGCCGATTGCCGCGATTCCGGGGCTGTACGTCGCGGCGGGTTTCAGCGGCACCGGGTTCAAGACGTCGCCTGCGGTGGGCGCCGCGATGGCCGAGTTGATCGTCTCGGGAAAGAGCGGAACCGCCGATCTTACGCCGTTTTCATTCGAACGCTTCGCCGCCGGTGAGCTGATTCACACGCCTAACGAGTACACAATGGGCGCCGGCTTCGGCCATACGCTGTAACGCTGCGATGCAATCGCAGCTATGCCGCCGCGCGCAGCGCGGCCAAATCGGGCTTTGAAGCCGCCCGCCGCAGCACCGCGAGATAGCCGGGCTGCAATTCCATCCGCGAAGCCAACCCCTTGGCCAGCAACATCGCGTGCGCCATCGGCAGGTTGTAGCACGGCACTGCCATCAGCAGGTGATGCTCAAGATGATAGTTCACGAAGTACGGCGCGATCAGCGCACGCGCAACCCAGTTCGCGTGCGTGGTGCGCGTGTTGCGCATCGGATCGTCATTGTCGGTCACCATCGAATGTTCCGCGATACTGCGAATCCGCGTGATGAGCTGATTGAACGTCATCAGCGGTACGACCCACAACGTCAGGAAGAACCACGGATGACCCGCGAGCGCGAGAATCGCGAACAGGATCGCACTGCTGATGAAGAAACCGCCAAACCGCGTCAGCCCCTGTCCGAACTGCGATGCGACCGTCATGTCGGCACTGCTCTTGCGAAACGCGCGGCGCAGCGCCGCCGCGCGCTGCTTGTACGCCGTCTGACCGGTCAGATCGCGAATCGCCTTGCCCGCGAAGCTCGCTCGCGTGATCGGAAAGGGCGCCGCGAGGCTTAAATCCGGATCATTGGGCTGCTGGGTGAACCGATGATGCAGCACATGGTAGGTCCGGTACGCGTAAATGTCAGACATCAGCGGATCGCCAAGCAGCCACGCACCCACCCAGTCGTTGACGCGATTGTTCGTGAAGAGCAGTCCGTGCGCCGCATCATGCATCAGAATCGCGAGACCCAATTGCCGCGCGCCGATAATTACCACCGCCGCCAGAAAGGTAAGTGGATTCGGCCACCACGCAAAAAGCGCCATCGCGCCGAATATCACCGCCCACGCGTGCAGCACCATCCACGCGCCGCGCAGGTTCGATTTGCGCTTGAGCCGCAGCAACTCGTCGGGGGTGAAAACGCTGCTCGCCTTGAACATCATCGGCCTCGACGTCGTTCCTCGCCGATGATATGTAACACGATATGGCTGGAATTGCAAATCGCCGTTATAAGCCGGAACGCGCGGTGACGGCGCGGACCGTTGTGCTCGATTTCCTCTCCAATCGCGGCACGCGCGAAATCCCGGCGCGCACCGTGCTCGCCGCCGGCGCGCTGTTCGGCTTCTCCGAACAGAATCTGCGCATGGCGCTGGCGCGACTGGTCGAAGAAGGCGTCGCCGCGAACTCGGGCCGCGGGCGTTATCGGCTCGCACCGCCTGCCGCAGCGATGCGCGCCGAGGTGCGCAAGTGGAAGCATGTAGCCGATCTGGTCCGGCCGTGGAACGGCGAATGGATTGTGGTGGTGGGCACGGAAATCTCGCGCGCCGATCGTGCCGCGCTCAGGCGCCACGAGCGCGCGATTCGTCTGCGCGGTCTGCGCGAGTTCATGCCGGGACTTTCGATCAGGCCAGCTAATCTTCGCGACACG
>JAJZAG010000304.1 GCA_021799555.1 Deltaproteobacteria bacterium
GCGCTACCTTGACGCGGTCGAGGATTTCTTCTCCGCGCATCCCGAGTTCGCGGCGATGGCGGGACGGGTCGCGGCGGCGGATGATCCAATCCGCAAGGTCGGTGACCGATGGGTTTATATGGACCTTCCGATCTTCGATCGTGGCGATAAGATCGTCGAGGTGCGCGGCGTGATCGGCGCCAACATGGCCTTCCGCGCCGATGCGCTCGCGCGCGTCGGACCGTTCGACGAACGCCTGGGTCCAGGCGCCGGCGGCCACGAGGAAGAGACCGAAATGTCGGCGCGGCTGAGACGCGCGGGCTATCGAATCGGTTACGCACCCGCCGCAGTGGTATTTCACGAAGTAGAGCCCGCGCGCGCCAATCGCGAGCGTTTCCTCAGGGTCTCACGCGAGCGCGGACGATGCCGGATGCTGCACGAAAAGCACTCCGCGTTCGACGTGCTTGCGAAGAACGCGGTCGCGTGGGTGCGGCTTAAGCTGGCACGCGCGGTCGGCGCGTCGATTGATCGAATCGCACGCGAAGAGCGCCGCGCCGCGGTCGCGCGCGGCATGTTCGACGGACTGGGCGGATGATGCGCGCTTAGATTTTGCGAGCGACTGAATCAATTATCGCGAGCAACTCGCGTTCGTGCCGCTCCCAGGTGAACCGCCGCGCGGCCGCAAGCGCAACGGGACCAAGCGACTCACGCTCCTTGAGCATCGTGCCCAGCCGGGTCGTGACTTCGACGGTGTCCGTGGCGTTGCTCACCACGGCGGTC
This sequence comes from Deltaproteobacteria bacterium, assembly GCA_021799555.1. Taxonomy (GTDB): domain Bacteria; phylum Desulfobacterota; class Binatia; order Binatales; family Binataceae; genus JBARDN01. The sequence continues at coordinate 760 of JAJZAG010000304.1, forward strand.
CGCAGCTCGGGCGGCATCAACTCCGCGACTCCGCACGCCTGCGTCGTCAGCGCAGGAGTCCCACAAGCCATCGCCTCGAGCGCGACGTTTCCGAACGGTTCAAAAAAGGAAGGAAGCGCGAACGCGTCAGACGCCTGAAAGTAGTGTTCCGCGTGCGCCTGCGCGCCCGCAAAAATTACTCTGCTTGCCACGCCGTTGCGCACGGCGCGGCGCTCGAACGCGCGACGCGCGCGATCATTTCCGACCACGATCAGACTCGGCTCGCCCGCGATCCCGGGTAAGGCGTCAATCAGCGGCGCAAGTCCCTTGCGGGCAAAGCCGTTGCCGACAAACGCGATGACGAGCGCCGCGCGCGCGATCCCGTGGCGCGCGCGTAGTTCTTCTCGAATCGCCGGATTAGCGGCCGGCCGGAAGCGCTCCGTATCGACGCCATTGTAAAGCGTTATCGAACATCCCGGCGGCAGCTGGAACTCGCGCGTCAAGTCCTCGCGCACCAGGTTCGATACCGCGATCACCCGCTTGAGCGCGCGAGATTTGAAACCCGCCCGCTCGATCGCCATCTGTATTCGATGGTAGGGCGCCGCTCGCATCGCAAGCGCCCCCGGCCAGCCGCGCCATAAGCGGGCAGCGCGCAGATAAGACACGTGCGCGCCTCCGCCCGAGCGCAGTATGTCGGCGCCAACGGTCCGCGCGAAACTCAATACCAACTGAGCTCCGTCGCGCCGCGCCGCGGCCGGCGCCGCGTACGCGAAACGCGCCAGCGCGATCGCACGCGGCAATCCGGCGCTCCCGACCCGGCGCACATCCATCCCGGGCGCTGGCGCCCGAACCTCGTCCGCGTAGATGACGAGTCGATGCCCGGCGCGCGCCAGGATGCCCGCAGTGACCATCAGATCGCGTTCAGTGCCGCCTCCGGCCGGGTCGAAGCGGCGCGCCAGGATTGCTATGCGCATCGCGAATGTCCCATCGGGCCGTCGTGCGCCCAGCGCATCGGTGTGCTAAATTTTCCGCCGGGCTGTGAGGCGGGATGATGATTGAAATTCAATGCACCAGCTGTCATACGCGATACCGGATCGATGAGCGCGTGCTCCCCGATGAGACGCCCACGTTCAAGTGTTCGCGATGCGGCCATGTCTTCAACGCGGAAGCGATCGCGCCGCGGCCTAAAAAAGCGTCGGTGCATGATATCGCAAGCGCGCCGGCGCGTTCGAATCGCTCCGAGGCTGCGCAATCCGCTCCCAAACCCGCGCAACCCGCGCTCCCGCCGTCACCGCCGGCCCCCGCGCCACAAACCGATCCCGAACCCGACGCATCAGCAGCGGTATCACCGGCGACCGAAGAGCTGATCAATCGTCCCTTCCAGCACGAGACGTCCGAACCGGACGCCGGCGAGAATCTCAGCTTCGATTTCAGCGACGAGGGAACGCTCGCCGACACCGCCGAGGCAGCCGAATCCACTGAGGTTTCTGTGCGCGATGAGGACGAATGGCAGGTTGGCGAACCACCGGAGGATTTTACGCTTTCCGAAGGTTCCCTCCCGAGCGGCCGCGTCGCTCCGCGAATCGCAGTCCGGCCTGACGCAAGAGCCGAGAAGCCGCGGCGCGCCGCCGACGGCGACGCCGATGACGAGCGCTTCGCGGAACCGCGATTCGCCTCTGCGGCGCCGTCCCGCTCCGCGAGTGTGGGCCGCGGACACCGTGCCGATGAGCTTCCCGACGATGTTGCGTATATCGAAGCGCGCGGTGCGGTGCATTCAGCCGGATCGTTTATCGGCCTGTTTTTCCTGGTCGCGGTCGCGTTCGGATTGGCCAGCATGGTGATCTGCGGAGAACCGATCGCAAGCGCTCGGATGCTCAGCCAGATGCCGGGAATCGGCGCGCGTTTCACGCGGCCGATCGTGCCCGCGATGCTGGTGGCGTTGCACGACGTGCGCGCCGCGTATGCGCCGCTCAAGGGCGGTGCAACCGCGCTGGTGATTAGCGGCACAGCGGAGAATCTCGGCAACGACCCGCTCCACGATATTCTTATCGCAGTCGATCTCCTTGACGGCGCCCAGCGCCAGATTGCCGGTAAGGCGTCATATTGCGGCAACGGTCTGTCACAAAAAATGATCGGCGAGATGACTCCGCGCGAAATCGAGTTTCTTGAGCGGCTCGATCCGCAAAGAAACTTCGCGGTGTCCGCGATGGGATCGGCGCCTTTCCTGATGGTCTTTATCGATCCTCCGCGCCAGACGGCGGCGTTCAGAATTTCCGTGGCCAAAGCGGTCGCCGCGCAGTCATCCGCCCCGCCAACGCCTGGAGCCTAGCGGAGCCGTTAACCGCCGAGCTCCGGTTGCGAGATTTCGCGCGGCCGTCGGCGCACAGAAGCTGGGATCGACCGATCCCCCTATTCCTTTTCGCGCGCGATCAATTCGGCATATTCGTCCGCTTCCATCAGATCTTCGAGATCCGACGGATCATTCATCCGCACCTTGATCAGCCATCCATCGCCGTAGGGATCTTCGTTGACGACCTCGGGCGTCTCCGGCAGGTCCTCGTTCACCTCGATGACGGTGCCGCTGACTGGAGCGAAGATGTCCGAAACCGCCTTGACCGATTCGACGACGCCGAACGGATCGTCCTTGCTGATTTTTTCGCCGACCGCCGGGAGTTCGATGTACACGATCTCTCCAAGCTGGTCCTGCGCGTGATCGGTAATGCCTACGGTCGCGACGGAGTCCTCGGTCGTAACCCACTCGTGCTCTTTTGAAAACTTGAGTCCCTTTGGGATCTCCATGACTCCTCCCCGGATCCGGGATCTCTTTAGCGAGCGGCCGCGCAATCCTACCCGCGTGCGCCGCGCAATCCCTTCAATGTCATCAAGCGCGGCGCGATTCCGCTTGTCAAGTTCCGAATCGATCGCGATCGGGAAATCGCGCGCCGCCTGACTCTTGACTGCCCCGGCACGATACCGCTCACGTCCGGAGATTCTTTGCACGCGCCGGGGGGCCGATTGACGATGATTCGTGTAGCATCATCGATCAACCTGTTTGCGCAGAGTACCGCCGGCGGGAAAGTCGCCGGCTTGGCAAGCCAAGGAGAAGTTCGCGATGATAATCGGAGTTCCGACCGAGATAAAATCTGATGAACGGCGCGTTTCGTTGACTCCCGCCGGCGCCGCCGCATTCCACACCCACGGACACCGCGTCCTGGTCCAAAGCGGAGCGGGTATCGGCAGCGGCTTCAGCGACCGCGACTATCGATCGGCGGGCGCGGCGATTGCCGCGGGCGCCGCACAGGTCTGGGCGCGCGCCGGCATGGTGCTGAAAGTCAAGGAACCTCAACCGGTTGAGTTTCACCATATGCGCGCAGGTCAAATCCTGTTCACCTATTTGCACCTCGCCGCCGATCGGCGCGTGGCGAACGCGATGCTCGAGCGGCGGATCGCGGGTCTCGGCTACGAAACCATCCAGCTCGAGGACGGCAGCCTTCCGCTGCTGGCGCCGATGAGCGAGGTGGCCGGGCGGCTCGCGATCCAAAGCGGATCGTGGTGCCTGCAGTCGCGCGCCGGCGGCCGCGGAGTTCTGCTCAGCGGTGCGCCCGGAGTCAGGCCGGGCAAGGTCGTCGTACTCGGCGGAGGAATCGCCGGTTTCAACGCGTGCAGGGTCGCAGCGGGCATCGGCGCCGAGGTGACGATCCTTGACGTAAATCCCGTGCGCCTGCGCTATCTGAGCGATCTGCTGGGCGGGCACGTGACGACGGTGATGTCAAACCGCGCGACGCTCGAAGAGGAAGTCC
>JAJZAG010000305.1 GCA_021799555.1 Deltaproteobacteria bacterium
TCTCGAGATTGCCCTGGCCTGCGACGCACGAATCGCGGCCAAAGGCACCCGGCTCGGGATGCCCGAGACAAGGGTCGGATTAGTACCCGATGTAGGCGGCACGACGCGCCTCACCCGCACCGTCGGATACGCGCGCGCAAAGGAATTGATCATGACCGCGAGACTGATCGATGCGGACGAGGCGGAACGGATCGGTCTCGTCAATCGCGTCGTCGAAGCCGGGAAACATCTGGCTGCCGCCGAAGAGCTTGCACGTGAGATCGCGCGCAACGCGCCGGTCGCAGTCGGGCTCGCGAAGCGAATCATCGATCGCGGACATAGTCTCGACAAGCAAACCTTCATGGAACTGGAAGCGCTCGCGCAGAGTACGCTTTTGATGACCGAAGATTTTCGCGAAGGTGCGCGCGCCCTGGCCGAGCGGCGCGAGCCGAAGTTCAAGGGCCGCTAACGCCGCCACGGAGCGGGATATTCGCCGCGTTCGAGAAAACGCACGTAGTCGGCAAGAATTTCCGCGTGGTCGAACGCGAGCGGCGCCGGCGGATGGCGCGGATCGCATAGCACGACTGCTTTCGCGTCATCGGCGGCGCGCGGCGCCCCGCTTGCCCGCGCCACGTACACCACCGTGATTGTCTGGCCGCGCGGGTCACGGTCGGGACGCGAATACACGCCGAGCAGAGCGCGAAGCTCGACCCCCAGTGAGATTTCCTCACGCGCTTCGCGAACGGCGGCGTGCTCTACCGTTTCGCCAAAATCGACAAACCCGCCGGGAATCGCCCATCCAGGCGGAAAATTACGCCGCTCGATCAGCACGATCTTGTCGCCAATCTCGGCGATCACGTCGGCTGCTATCGGCGGGCATTGTGGACGCGGCATACCGGAGCATTATCACACCTCGCCCATCAGTCGAAGATCGCGGTACGCCGCTTAGGCACGGGTGGTTGACAAGCGCGTGTGCGCCACACAAAGTTCGATTCCATCATGCGAGTTGCACGCTTCTATGATTTCGGCGATATCCGCGTGGAAGACGCTCCACGCCCCGAACCTGGTCCCGGGCAGATCGTGGTGCGCGCCACCGCGTGTGGCATTTGCTCGGGCGACATTATGCCCTGGTACATGCGACGCAAGGCTCCGCTGGTGCTCGGTCATGAGCCGGTAGGAGTGGTCGCGGCGACGGGATCCGGCGTGACCGATTTCAAGCCGGGTGACCGCGTCTTTGCGCATCATCACGCGCCATGCTTTCAGTGCGCAGCATGCCGACGCGGCGAATACGTCCAATGTGCGACATGGCGAGCGACCAATCTGCGGCCCGGAGGGATGGCGGAATATTTTCTCGTCGAGACTCCCAACCTGCGCGACACGTTGAAACTGCCCGACCATATCGATGACGCCAACGGGGTCCTGATCGAGCCTGCGGCTTGCGTTGTGAAGTCGCTTGCCCGCGCAGGGTTAAAGAAACGCGAGTCGATCCTGATTATCGGCCTCGGGATCATGGGAATGATGCACGTGAAGATCGCGCGCGATCTCGGGGCCGGATTTATCATCGGTGCCGACTTGTTCGAGACGCGCGCGGCCCGCGCGCGTGAACTCGGCGCCGATGCAGCGATTGTGGTTGAAGGCGACAATCTGGTCGAGCAGTTGCGCGAAGTTACCAATGGCGCCATGACGGACGTGGTGATTGTGGGGCCAGGCTCGAGCCGCGCCATTTCAACTGGCATCGCATGCGCTGGCAAAGGTGCAACCGTGGTCCAGTTTACGGCGACTCCGCCGGAAGAAGAGATGCTCGTCAAGCCGCACGATCTCTACTTCAATGAGACTCGGCTCGTGCCAAGCTATTCGTGCGGACCCGATGAAACCCGTGCGGCGCTCAAACTCGTCGAGCGCGGCGTTATCAACGCCCGCGAACTAGTGACGCATCGGTATGCGTTCGAACGAATTTCCGACGCGTACGCGGCAGCGCAAACTCCTCAGTCTTTGAAAGTCATCGTTACTTTCGGGGCATAAAAGAAAGGGCGGATACTTGCGTACCCGCCCTGAGCTCGATCAAACGATCTGCTGTGAACTACGGAGTGGTTGATCCAGCCGCTGACGGAGCCGCACCGCCGCCCGCAGCCGCGCCAGAGTCAGACGCCGCTGCCTTGTGATGGTGATGATGGTGATGGACAACATGGTGCTTGGGCGCCGCCGACATGGTCTTTGCCGCGATAGCTTCTGCGCGATCGGCAGCAGCCTTGGCGTCACTGGCCGCCTGCTCGACACGGCTGGCCGCAGCCTGGGCCGAAGCCGAAGCCTGCTGAGCCTTCTGGCTCGCCGCTTCCGCGCGCGAAGCCGCCTGATCAGCGCGATTGGCCGCGTTCACGGCGCGCTGTGCGGGATCGGGCTGGTTTGAGCATCCCGCCAGCAACGAAAGGGCTAATACAGCCCCGGCCAGCCCGACGAGTTTTGAAGATTTCTTGACTAACCCTTCCATTTTTTCCTCCTGGAAATTGCGCGGATCCCCGAATCCATCGGGCTAGCATCCGCAACGCGACCTTCTTTTATTCCCACATTCTGGGACTTTCGTCTAAGCTTACACAAGGACGAGTGCTACTGCAACGACATTCCTTGCATAAGTTATCGCGAAAACTCCGCTTCCTTTCAACCACTAATTATTCACTATCGGCATCGAGCCGTAAACCCCCGCCGGTTAATTGCGACTAAAAATCATCGCCGCCGAAATCACCCATTCCGCCCATACCGCCCATGCCGTCCATTCCACCCATACCGCCCATTCCGCCCATACCACCACCCATTCCTCCTGGCATCGCAGGTGCGCGCGAGGGCTTGTGTGGCGCTTCGGCGATCGAGACTTCGGTTGTTAGCATCAGCGATGCGGCGCTAACCGCGTTTTCGAGCGCGGTGCGTACGACCTTGGCCGGATCGATTACTCCGCTATCAACCAGATTTTCGTACTCCTCGGTACGGGCATTGAATCCGTAGTCGCCCTTGCCTTCCTTTACCTTGTTGAGCACAACGCTTGGCTCATGGCCCGCGTTGAGCGCGATCTGCCGCAGCGGATCGCTCATCGCAGCTGCAAGCAACTTCACTCCCGGCTTGCGCTCCTCAGATACTTTGACTGATTCGACGGCTGCTATCGCACGGACCAGCGCCACGCCGCCGCCTGGCACTATTCCCTCCTCGACGGCTGCACGCAGTGCATGTACGGCGTCATCGACGCGCGCCTTGCGTTCTTTGAGTTCAACTTCGGTTGCAGCTCCGACCTTAATCACCGCGACTCCGCCCGCAAGTTTTGCCAAGCGTTCCTGGAGTTTTTCCTTGTCGTAGTCTGAGGTGGTTTCCTCGATCTGGCGGCGAATCTGAGCGACGCGTCCGTCGAGGGCGGCCTTTTTACCGGCACCGCCGATAATCGTAGTGTTGTCTTTGTCAATTATCACGCGGCGGCACCGCCCGAGCACCTTCGAGTCAATATTTTCGATCTTCATCCCGAGTTCTTCGGCGATTAGTGTGCCGCCGGTCAAAATCGCGATATCCTGGAGCATCTCTTTACGCCGATCGCCGAATCCCGGTGCCTTGACAGCCGCCACCTTCAGCGTGCCACGCAGCTTGTTGACGACGAGCGTAGCGAGTGCCTCGCTTTCGACATCCTCGGCGATAATCAAAAGCGGACGCCCGCCCTGCACGACGCTTTCGAGCAACGGCAGAATTTCGCGCAGATTAGAGAGCTTCTTTTCGTGCAGGAGGATTACTGGATCATCTATCTCGCAGGTGAGCCGTTCGGGGTTGGTGACGAAATAGGGTGAAAGAAATCCGCGATCGAAGCGCATGCCTTCGGTATGCTCGAGCACGGTTTCCAGTCCGCGCGCCTCTTCGACTGTGATGACACCTTCCTTGCCAACCTTGTCCATCGCGTCGGCGACGATCTTGCCGATCGTTTCGTCACCGTTGGCGGAAACCGTGGCGACCTGCTGCATCGTTGCACGATCCTTTACCGGACTGGCGCTGGCGCGAATCGCTTCGACAGCTTTGGCTATGCCGGCTTCCATGCCGCGCTTCAGGTCGATCGGCGCATAGCCAGCCGCGAGCAGAGCAATTCCTTCGCGCACCATCGCGCGTGCGAGGACGGTCGCGGTCGTGGTGCCGTCTCCGGCGACGTCGGAGGTTTTCTGTGCAACCTCGCGGATCAGTTTCGCCCCCATGTTCTCGAAACGATCTTCGAGCTCGATTTCCTTGACCACCGAAACGCCATCCTTGGTGACCAGCGGAGCACCAAAACTACGCTGGATCATCACGTTGCGTCCCTTGGGTCCGAGAGTGACGCGGGCGGCTTCGGCGACAACATTGGCGCCCGCGACGATTCCGGCGCGGGCCTTTTCGTGCAGCTCAACCGTCTTGGCTGGCATCAGGTTTATTCTCCATCGATTTGTTTTTCGTGCGGCAAACTATTTTTTGTTGCTCGGGGCATCGCGTTACTCGGGGAACCGTAATTCGATCGACGCGCGCCGCTCCCTAAGTTAAGCACCAACGCCCGCAATGCAAGAGT
>JAJZAG010000025.1 GCA_021799555.1 Deltaproteobacteria bacterium
CGAGGTGCGCCGTGATGTTCTGAACTTCGACGGTTCGCCCTAGCGAGGCACTGACCTTGGCGAGCAACTGGTCGCGATTTTGTGCGATAAGCGAGTTGAGATTGGAAGCGGCGTAAACAAGAATCACGACGATCGCGACGACGATACCGCCCACGATGCTGCCGGCAATAATGAGTGGTTTGCGCATCGAATCCCCACGCTCTCCTTTGCGAGACGGCAATTCCGCTTAAGTGTAACCAATTGGGAGGCGAATCGCACGATCCCGCAACGATCGCCGGATTCGCCCGGCGCGGAACATGGTTTCACCCGATTCGTGCGCGCGGCATAATCACCGGGTCCTCCAGTGTCGCGCGTGCGGCATAAGGCTGTAGATCGCGATGGCCCGCAAGAAGAAAATCCGCCGCTCCGAAGAAACGGAATCATCCGCCAGGCCGCAAATCAATCAGCCGGCTAGCTTTTCTCCATTCAAGAACCTCAAAAACCTTGTAAGCAAAAGGCTGATCGCCCCGACCGCCAAGCCACCCGAACCCGTGCCGCCGAAACCCGCTGCCGCAACGTCCAAGCCGCCAGCCGACGATGCGGCTCTGTTCCGTGAAGCAATTGCGGGAGTTCGGCCGCTCGATTCCGGACGTTCGGCGCGGCTGCCGGTCGATCCAGTCATCGAGCATCGGGTCGTCAGTGAAGATGCTGAAGTGCTCGCCCGCTTATCCGATCTCGTTTCCGGGCAGGGCGTTTTCGACATCACCGAGACCGAGGAATACGTCGAGGGCGCTCGGGCCGGGATTGATCCGAGAATGGTCACACGGCTTCGGCGCGGAGAATTCGCGATGCAGGATCACATCGACTTGCACGGTATGATTCAGGTTGACGCGCGCGCCGCTCTTACCTCGTTTATCCTCGACTCGGTTCGCAAGGGACATCGCAGCGTCCTCGTCGTGCACGGCAGAGGGTTGGGTTCACCAGGCGGTCGGCCAATCCTCAAACACGCGACTGTCGAGTGGCTTTCACACGGTATGATTGGAGGGCATGTACTTGCCTTCGCGACCGCCCGTCCAACCGACGGCGGAGCGGGCGCGATGTACGTATTGTTGCGGCGGGAGAAGCGGCGCGCCCCATTTGATGTCTTACAAGGAGCAAAACGCCGCGACTGAAACCGTGTCTCGGCAGAGCTTGGATTTAGGGATTAGCACCCAAATAGAGCGGGCGCCGATATTACGGCGCCCGCTCTCGTATCCAAGCTGTCTTGCGCGAGACCTGACTAAATCTTCGCTTGCAGGAAGAATGCGATGACCAGCGCGTAAAGGGTCAGCGCCTCGATAAACGCAAGCCCGATAAGCATCGGCACGAAAATCTGGCCGGCACTGTTCGGATTGCGTCCGATCGATTCCATCGCCGACGCCGCCATTCTGCCTTGACCGAGCGCGCTACCGGCAGCTGCGATGCCGATGCCAATGTTCGCCGCCAGAGCAATCAATCCTGCCCGCAACCCTGCACCCGAGCCAGCGCTGGCAGCGGCAACCGCTCCCTGCTGCGCCATCGCCATTATCGGCGAGGCGAGGATTGCGATGCCTACCATCGTGACCACTGAACCTATTCTCCGACCCATTTGGAGTCCTCCTTGCTTTCACGATCCCGGCACCCGTTCCGCCGCATCCTCTGTCCTCTACCACCACCGTTTCGGCCGGACGTCCTTCGTCGCGGAAAGTCCTTTACAAATTTCGTCTAATGTTCGTGGCTGGCCGCGAGGCGCACGTAACTCATCGACAAGACCACGAAAATAATCGCCTGAATTACGCAGACGATCGCGCCAAGCGCGTAAAATGCAACCGGGATAATCAGCTTGGTCAGATTCGTGAAGAGACTGAGCACCGTATGGTCCGCAAACAAGTTGGCGGCGAGACGAATTCCTAGCGAAAAAGGTCGGAAGAGGTTGTCAGCCAACTCGATCGGCAGCATCAGGAATGCCAGCGGCAGGTACGGACCGAGAAAGCTCCGCAGGTACGACGCACCCTGTGAACGAAAGCCCTGCACAATGTAAAAGCCAAAGCAGATCGTGCCGAGCGCGAACGTCAGGTCCGTGTTCGCCGTCGGCGGCTCCATCCCCGGAATCAACCCGAAAAAATTAGCAAACAGGATAAAGGTGAAGATGCACCCGAAGAATGGCACCAGCGCGCGATAGTCGTGCGTCTCGAGCACATCGTGTACGAATCCGTCGAGCCATTCGACCAGCACTTCGCACAGCGCGCGAAAGCTCATTCCTTCTTCAGGCATAACCGGGTCCTTGGCGCCGGCGAGCGAACTTCGCGCTGCGAGTCCGAACACTATCAGGATGCCCATCACAATCCAGGTCCCGATGAGAACCTCGGGAATCTTTCCACCGCCTATCAGTTCGAGGAAATTGATCGATCTTTGCAAAGGATTTCTCCGCGATCGCGCGTTCGGCTCAGGCTGCTGCGCGCAGCGAGGCTCGTGCGGTTTCAATAATGATGGCCGTCATTTGAGTCAAGACGCCAAAAGCGAAGCCGAGTCCATCAATATGCGTGCGTGTGAAAATCAGGTACACAAGCCCGGCCAGGATAAGTAGCTTGAGCGGTAAAGCGGCCGCACCGAGGCGCATCGTGTTGCGGGAAATTCCAGCTCCTGCCGCTGCCAGAATCAGGCGCCCGAATACGCTTAGCACCCATAGATTCGCGATTACAACGGCACCGCCAAGGACGCATCCAAGTGCGGAGTTGAACGAGACCAAGAAGGCGAGTGCGCCCGACGTCAAAGCGACCAGCAAAATATTAGTGCGTTGTATCGAGCCGATACTCGGTACCGTCCAGCCAACTTTCATTCCCGCATCGTCCGCTGCACGAGTTGTAGCTCTCGAATCAGCCGATAAAAGCCGAGAATCACACCCGTTATGAATAGCGTGAAGGTCATCCATGGATCGGTGTGCAGATAGAGGTCAAGGTAGTGGCCGGCAATGGCGCCTGCGATGATCGGCCCCGAAAATTCGAAACCTATCGCCGTAAAGCGCGCCGCTTTGCCAGCCGTCCAGAAAATCGCACCTACTCCGAATAAATTAGCCGCCGCTCGCCGCGCCAAGCGCGTTGACGACAGCCACAATTGTCCGATCGATGTCGTCGTCAGAGTGCGCCAATGACACAAACAGCGCTTCGAACTGTGACGGTGGAATATTGATGCCCGATTCGAGCATCGCATGGAAAAATCTCGTAAACCTCGACGAGCTCGACGACCGCGCGTCTTCTGCGTTGCGCACTTGCGACGGTCCGAAAAACATCGTCAGTAGCGAGCCTGCACGATTCACGCATCCGCGCTCTTCGTGTCGCAAAAGTGCCTCGCGAAGCCCGGCTTCGAGGCGAGCGCTCGCAACTTCAAGGCGTTCGTAGACGCCAGGCTGTTTTAAGAGCTTAAGGGTCTCGATTCCCGCGCGTACTGAAAGAGGATTTCCGGACAGTGTTCCGGCCTGATAAACGGGGCCGGCCGGTGCAAGCAGGTCCATGTACCTTGACGGTCCAGCGACAGCGCCGACCGGTAATCCCCCGCCAATTATTTTACCAAGCATGATCAGGTCCGGAGCAAGGCCCGTTTTTTCGCTTGCAGCACCGAAACTCAGACGAAAGCCTGTGATCACTTCGTCACAGATTAGTAGCGCGCCGTTCTGATGCGCCAGAGATTCGAGTGTTTTGAGAAATCCGGGTTCCGGAGGGATCACCCCCATGTTGGCGGCGATCGGCTCAACGATAATTGCAGCAATTCGCCCGGGGTTCTTCCTAAAGAGTTCTTCGACACTCTGGATCGAGTTATAAGTCGCCACCATCGTCAGCGCGGCTAACTCTGCCGGAACGCCCGCGCTATCCGGCAGGCCAAGCGTCATCCCGCCGGAGCCAGCGCGCACAAGGAGCGAATCGCTGTGACCGTGGTAGCATCCGTCGAACTTTATTATGCACGATCGCCCGGTGGCCGCGCGTGCGATTCTCAGCGCGGTCATACCGGCTTCCGTACCGGAACTGACGAGACGTACTTTGTCGGCGACCCCTATTGCCGAGGTGATGATTTCCGCGAGTTCCACTTCGAGTTCGGTGGAAGCTCCAAAACCGAGGCCGGCACGGGCTTGCGCTGCGATCGCATCGACGACTGCGGGATGCGCATGACCGGCGATTGCCGGACCATACGAGCACACGTAATCAATAAATTGATTGCCGTCGGCATCATAAAGATAAGCCCCTGTGGCGCGCGCAGCGAAGAGCGGTGCGCCTCCGACCGCCGCCCACGCGCGCACTGGAGAATTTACCGCACCCGGAATTCGTAATTGCGCACGGGCGAACAATGCGCGAGATTTTCTTTCTGAAATCATTGATGGTGCCTCCACCCGATCAAGTAACTCGCGACCTAACATCGTGGGACGATGCAGTCAAACGTGCACGCAATCGCCTTGCGCGCGCGTAAACAGAGATTTTTGAAGCGGCTCATGATGGCTCCAGAAGCCATCGTCAATGATCGAGCGATCAGGCAGGTGAAAATTGAAGCGCGCTGTGATCTGCTCGACCACAAAATTTTCCTTTACGATCCGCACTTATACGCGATTCTCGCAGCGCGCGCTTGTCTGTATCCGGAAAAGAGTTTATCACGTTGGCTTGGCCGCGAGACTTCCGTCCACGCACGTTTCTGTTTAGGCGCTAGTCCCAGCGACCTTCGTGGTCATCAGATGATACGGATGCGCGCGCACTTGATCGTCGCCGTTGCAGAGATTTCAAAGGTTGACCAAACGCCAACACAGACCGGCGAGTTGATAGCTGGGTATTCAGCCGCCCGAATCTGCTTTGGCGATGAATCGAAATCGCGCTTATCCACAGGTGTGGATAAGCTTGTGTGTAATTCGATCGCTGGCTTTGAAGCCGCGTGAGGCTCTGCCCCGTTGTAAGACGGGCCGGGAATCTTGGAGGGGGTCGAATGAACGGGCTATGGCAAAAAGCCAATGAGCGACTGCGCGAGGAACTCGGACAGGCTGGATTCGAAACTTGGATTGGACCGCTGAGCTTTGTCGGTATGCAAGGCCAAACCGTTACGATCGAGGCACCAAACAAATTCTTCCGCGATTGGGTCAACGAACGGTACCTTGCGATGTTGCAAAGGTCGCTTTCGGATGAGGCTGGACTGCCGGTCGAGGTAAAGCTGACCTTGGGAGAAAGCGCAAGTGGTTTTATCCCAACGAACGGAAACGGTGGAGCTTACAGAACCAAGGCTGGCGAACCGCATATCAAGGCTGTGCATGCGGAACGGTCCATTGCGCAAGCGCGGGTGGTGCATTCTGAACGCCATCCCCAGCTCAACGAACGTTATACGTTTGCCGAGTTTGTGGTCGGCTCGGCAAACCAGTTTGCTCATGCTGCAGCGCTGGCCGTCGCCAACCAACCCGGAAATAAATACAACCCGTTGTTCATCTATGGCGGAGTCGGACTCGGAAAGACGCATCTGGTGACCGCAATCGGGCATCATATCTACGGCGCAGGCGATCGGCGCCGCAAAGTTTTGTTTATGCCTGCCGAAGTTTTCATGAACGAGCTTATCGGATCGATACGTCGCGATCGGATGAACGAGTTTCGAGAGAAATTTCGTTTGGTTGACGCGCTCATCTTGGATGATATCCAGTTTCTGGCCGGACGGGAGCGCACTCAGGAGGAGTTTTTCCACACCTTCAATTCCCTGCACGCCGACCGGCATCAGATCGTGCTTACCTCGGACAAAGTTCCGCGAGAAATTCCTGGACTCGAGGAACGGCTTCGCAACCGCTTCGAGTCAGGGCTAATCGCCGATATCGCGCCGCCAGACCTTGAAACTCGGATTGCAATCGTCCAAAAGAAGGCCGCACTCGACAATCTCATACTTGCCCAGGATGTGGCGCTTTATATCGCGCAGAGCATCCAATCCAACGTGCGAGAACTCGAAGGATGTCTGACCAGGCTCGGCGCTCTAGCTTCACTAGGCAAAACAGCAATCACAATAGACTTCGCGCGCCAAGCGTTGCACGATCTGATCCGCAACCATGAAGCCAGACCCGACGTCGAGATGATTCAAAAGGCGGTTGCCGAGTTTTTTCACGTCCGGCTGACCGATCTAAAATCCAAAAAACGAACCCAGCACATCGCGTTTTGCCGCCAGGTCGCGATGTACCTGTGCCGCAAACTTACCGGAAGCTCATTTCCCGTGATTGGGGATGCCTTCGGCCGCGACCATTCGACGGTTATCCACGCCCATAATCTAATTCAGCGGCGCGTGACCAATGACTCCGCATTTCGGCTTTCGATCGAAAAGATCGAGCGGGATTTAAAGGCGATTCGCGCTAACGCCGCGTGATGCGCGTGCGGTGTGGAGAATATTGTGGATTACCTCTGGATAAGTGGACTTAAAACCTTTACCCAAGAGGTCAGCCGTCAAGCGTGGGGATCGAAGCGCTATCCTGCCGACAATTTATTCCAGCAAAATTATCCCTAAAAAACAGGTACTTGACGGAGTATTCAACAAATCAACAGCATCTACTGATCTTACTTATTTTTTTGTTTAAGATCTCTTAAGAAGAATAGTAGGCAGGACGAATAGGTATGGGACTGGTCATTGACCGCGCAGCTTTACAAACAGCCCTTGCTTTAATGCAGGGGATCGTCGAGCGCAGAACTACGGTTCCAATTCTTGGGCACGTTCTGCTCGAACCGGTAAGCGGAACGCTAAGCATCAGCGCGACTGACCTTGAAGTCGGAATTCGGACCGAAATCGTGGCGCGCACGGCGAACGAAAAAAGTATCACCCTTAACGCGCGAAAACTTTTTGAGATTGTGCGCGAAGCCGAAGGCGATGAAGTTAAACTAGACGCGCTGGACAACGATTGGGTCGAGATCAAATGTGGCCGCGCCAAATTCAAAATGATGGGGCTCGACTCGCGATCCTTTCCTGCCATGCCGAGCCAAAGCGCCATGAAGAGTGAAGGGCTGGCGTCGAAAAAAGGCGTGAAAGGAGAGCTTGGAATAGCCTCAACCGATCTGGCTGAAATGATCGACCGGACGATCTTTTCAGTTAGTCCAGACGAGGCGCGTTACAATCTCAGCGGCGTCTATCTCGAAGCCGCTGGTCCAGGTGGCGTACGGATGGTCGCCACCGACGGGCATCGGCTTTCGATGGTCGAGCGCGAAGCACCAGGATTCGGTATGCAGGGCGGTGCGATAATTCCCCGCAAGGGCTTACAGGAGTTGCGCAAGGTTCTCGATCAATCAGGCGATCAGGATGTGAAGTTATCGCTTGACGGTCAACTCGCATACATGAAGCGTGGCGCGACCGAAGTGTCGATGCGACTTGTAGAAGGAGAGTTTCCAGATTATCGCGGCGTTATACCGAAACAGTCGCGTCATGCGATTAAGGTTGATCGAGACGCGCTGTTCTCGGCGATTAAACGCGCGTCCATTTTCTCGAACGAGCGCTATCACGGAGTAAAACTGTCGCTAGCCTCTGGCAGCATGACCGTTTCATCGACAAGTCCGGAGATGGGAGAGGCAAGCGAAGCTCTCGACGTCGATTTCACCGGCGAAGAATTTTCGATTGGTTTCAACGCCAATTACTTCCGCGAAGTACTTGGCGTCATCGCATCGGGTAACAAGGTCGAACTCGGACTCACCGATGACGTTAGCCCAGGAGTGCTCAGGACGGACGCAGATCCGAAATTCACGTACGTCGTAATGCCGATGCGGTTGTAAAGCTGGTCAATTCACGGTTGCGGATTTCTTTTCAACTCCGCTGGGAGCTGAACCTATCTTCAACAGCACGACCTTGTTGCGGACCTGTTCGGGTGTCTCCCAGGGAAACGAAGCTTCCTGCAGAACCTCAGTCGTCGGCACGCCTAGCGATGACAGGTCGCGGCGTCTGGCGATAATCCAATGGAAGTCGCCGCTGGCGATGGCGCTGCGCAGATCCCAGAGATGGTCGAACTCAGGAAGTGGCGCTGGCGGATTTAGATAAAACAGCGGTCCCTCAGTCTTGTATAAAACCAGGTGCCCCAGATTCTCGTGCAGGAGGGCAACCGTTTTGAGGCCGAACGGCTTCTCGCCCCGATACGCGTCCGCTGCTGGCATCGCGAATATGTAGATGTAGGCCATCGCGCAGTACGCAATTACACCTGTCGAGATAGCAATCCGATCCGGGCGATAGTTTTTTAGGACATAAACGACACTAGCAGCGCATATAACCCACGCAATCGCGAATATCGCCCGGTCCGGCAGAGCGGGTAATCTGGCAAGAGCCCCGGGCATAATCATCGACGCCGGCAACATCGCTCCGAGTCCAACGATCGCGGCTACGGCGATCAATCCGTATCCGATCGCGAGTAAACGGCGCGACAATACGGATCGGATTTTGTTTTCGACCAGGAGCCTAGCGACCAGTAACGCTCCTGCAGGAAGAATTGGTAAAATGTAATAGCTCCGCCGCGATCTAGATAAGCTATAAAAGGCGAAGGTTGACCAGAAATAGACCAGTACGAACCTATCGCTGCGTGCTGGTTCGGCGTGCTCACGCCGACACCGGTGCGCCTCGACTATAGCTGCTGGCAGCAACATCGCCCATGGCGCCATCAGCGCGAATATCACGTATACGTAGAGATATACCGGTCCGCGATGATCAAACGGGTGGAAAAAGCGCACAACGTTTTCGCGCCAGACCATCTCGAGACCCTTGTCCGAACCTTCAACTTTCTTCGAAAACATAAATGGGAACGAATAAAGACCGAGGCCAATAACGATCGCGGGAATCGATTTCCAGGTGAACAGCCATCGGTTCCGCCCTAGAATCCATCGAATGCGAACGGCAATCGTGCCGCGCAAAATTGAGTCGCCCAGAACCTTCCACCCGTCAGACAGTGTGCAGTAAAGCCCGATCACCATGATCGGCAGCACGAATCCAAGCAATCCCTTGGTCAGCGACGTGAGCGCCATCACGGTCCACAGACCGACGATCCACCAACCATTCGGATGCTCTTCGTACCGTAGGAAGAGCAGCAGAGCTCCCAGTTCACCGGTCACTGTTTCAACATCCGCGGAAGCGTGACGTGAAAAAAACACGAAACTGAAGCTGGTCGCCAGGATGACGCCGGCAAGAATCGCGCTGCGCGAGTCATATAGCCGCCGCGCGAGCATCATAACGAACGCTACGCCGAGCACTCCGGCGATTGCGCATGGCAGCCGCGCCGCCCACTCGTTCATCCCACCCGTTATGTAGGTTGACCAAATGACCAGCCAGTAGGATCCGAGGGGCTTATCGTAATAGACGCGGCCGTTGATCGTCGGCCAGAAATAATTGTGGGTCGCGAGCATCTCTCGTGCAATTTCGGCCCAACGGAACTCGGACGACCATAATGCCCGCGCGCCGAGCCGGGCGAAATAAAGGATCGCTGATAGCGCAATGATGGCGGTAAACCATGTCCGCCACGCGGCATCGGGCGACTTATTGCGGGCAGCGTCCGCCAAGGGCGTGACAGAACTCGGTGCGGAACTCATCGCGAGAAATTCTATCTGTTGGCGGCATGAGGCCGCCAGACTGCCAGAGCTCTTAGGGGGTGTGCGCGTGGCACTGCCGATCGGTGCGTGCTAGCGTCGAAGCTGTACAAATCGAAGCCAGTCCACGACAAATTCTGAGCCAAGAGACGATGAGCCAACATCACGAACACTCAGCGCGTACAGTGCCGCGCAAAGCCAACCGTCTCATCAACGAGCAAAGCCCCTACCTTCGCCAGCACGCGCACAACCCCGTTGATTGGTACCCTTGGGGCGCCGAGGCCCTTGCGCGAGCCAAAGCCGAGGGTAAGCCCATTCTCCTCTCAATCGGCTACTCGGCTTGCCACTGGTGTCACGTGATGGAACGTGAATCGTTCGAAAACGAAGCCATCGCGCGCCTGATGAACGAGAACTTTGTCTCGATCAAGGTTGATCGGGAGGAGCGGCCCGACCTCGATCAGATCTATATGGACGCCGTGCAAATGATCACAGGCAGAGGTGGATGGCCGCTAACGATGTTCCTGACGCCGGACGCGAAGCCATTCTTCGGCGGCACGTACTGGCCGCCTGAGGATCGACAAGGGATGCCGGGCTTTCCCAAAGTGTTGGCTGCTGTGGCCAACGCCTACCGTACCGGCGCGCACGAGGTTTCGCACAACGTCGAGAAGCTGAGCGCGGCGCTTGGCGCATTGTCCGATTATGCGCCGCCGAACGGTGAAATGCGTCGTGACCAGGCCGTAGTTGCCGCCCGCGCGCTTGCAGGAGCATACGACAGCGTAAACGGTGGGATCGGCGGCGCCCCTAAATTCCCGAACACTTTCGTGTTTTCGCTTTTTCTCCGGGTCTTTTATGGCGCAGGCGACGAAGCGATGGGCGACATAGTTCGCCACACGTTGAAAAAAATGGCGCGTGGAGGGATCTACGATCAGGTCGGCGGCGGTTTCCATCGCTACAGCGTCGATGAGCGCTGGCTGGTGCCCCACTTCGAGAAGATGCTCTACGACAACGCACAGCTCGCGGTGCTTTACGCTGACGCTGGCCGCGCGCTCAATGAGCCGGAGTTCCTCGATATATCGCGCGATATCCTGGCTTATGTGCTGCGCGAGATGACGAGTCCCGAGGGCGGATTCTACTCAAGCCAGGACGCCGACAGCGAAGGCGTCGAAGGCAAGTTCTTCGTCTGGAAGCCGGAGCAGATCGAGAGAGTCCTGGGGGTTGATCTGGCTGAACTCGCCGAGCGATTTTACGACCTCAGCTTCGAAGGAAACTTCGAAGGCGCCAATATTCCGCATCGCACACTCGAGATTGCCGATGCCGCTCGAATGTTTCATAAGAGCGAAACCGAAATCGAATCCGACCTGCGGGCGATTCGCGAAAAGCTCTTCGCCGCACGCGAGACGCGCGTTCATCCGGGCCGCGATGAGAAGATCCTGACGGCATGGAACGCGATGATGATCTCGGCTTTGGCCACTGGGTTTCGCGCCCTCCACGAACCGCGCTTTCTCGACGCTGCGCGCCGCGCCGCGGAGTTCGTCATGGAAAAGATGTGGGACGGCCGTGCGCTCAAACGCTCCTACAAAGACGGCACCGCAAGATTCAACGCTTATCTCGAAGATTACGCACTGCTGGCCGGAGCGATGATCGATCTTTACGAGGCATCGCTCGACGCGGGCTACCTCGATCATGCGCGTAAACTCGCCGCCATCATCCTCGAGCGGTTTCTCGATCGCGCCAACGGTGGATTCTATTTCACTTCGGATGACCATGAGACGCTCATAACGCGTAGCAAGGCCGCCTTCGACGGCTCGACGCCGTCGGGCAACAGCGCGGCGGCGATGACGCTGCTGCGGCTTTTCGATTACACGGGAGAAGACCGCTATCGAATCGAGGCGGAGCGGGTGCTCAGGCTGTTTCGCGAGTTTATCGAGAAGCAGCCGTTTGGGTTTTCGCATATGCTCGAGGCGGTGGACCTTTATCATCGTGGCGCGACAGAAGTCGTAATCGTTGGTGAAAAGACCTCGCCGGAGTTTCGCGAGTGGATCGAACGGCTGGGCCTGCTCTACGTTCCGAACTTGGCGATTTTCGCGGCGGATCCATCCGGCGTCACGCCGCCAGGATTTTTACCCGAGCAGGTGCGCGGAAAAAATCAAGTGAACGCGATGGTTACGGCCTACGTATGCCGCGACCATGCGTGCACGTCTCCAATCACTGAGTTCAAAGCGTTGGAGAACGAACTGCTCGGGTGACGGGATTCGCATGATCCGCCGCGCATCCGAGACTCTGCGCGTGCCCGCGTGCCCGGAGCATCCGTACACGCCTGTCATCCGTAACTTGCCACCCCGGGCCGGCGCTCGAAGCCTGCGCGTTGTCGCTTTTAACGCCGCAGGTGGCGCGCGGACAAACGAGATAGTGCGGCGTCTGTCGGCGCCGCCGCTTGCCGGGTCGTCGATAATTCTGCTTTGCGAGGCTGACTGGCGCACGCGTCGGTCAGGCCGGCGTGAGGTCGCGTCGGAACTGGCGCAGCGCCTCAGCATGAGTATGGCCTACCTTCCCGAATTTGGCCGTCCGATGGGTGGCGCAGTCGGTGCCGCATTTATGGGCAATGCGATCTTGTCCGCAGCCCCGCTCGAGGAAGTACGGGTGATCGCGATGCCGGATCCGAGTCCCGAATCCGCGCGTAAACTGCGCCCGGGGTACGCCGGGGGATTCGCGGGTATGGCGGCACGCGCGAAGTTTGGCTCTCGGTCGCTCTGGATTGGCGTTGTGCATCTGCATAGCCGATGCGGTCCCGCTGGCCGCGCGCTGCAACTTGCCGAATTCCTTGCGGGATTTCCGGACGAAGGTGCCGCCGTCTTCGGCGGCGACCTGAATTCGACGACGACGGAACTCAACGGGCCTCTGTCATTTGCGCGGACGTTTGGCGCGATGCTGCTGAAACCGCGGCGCTTCAAAGATCCGGTCCGATACGAGCCAATGTTCGAGCGAATAAACGCAGCCGGCTTCGATATTGAGGAAGCCAACTTACAGGGCTATCCAACATTTACTTTTTCGCGCGTAATTCCGCCGTTGTTTCGTCCCCGCCTCGACTGGATCGCACTGCGCGGAGTTCGCGCAGCAGCTAACAGCGCGGCTGTCATTCCAGCGCGATGGGACTTCATATCGCGCCGGTTTTCGGATCACGATTTCATCACGGTTGCGGTCGATAGTGGGTGAGCGCGATCGTTTCTACACGACGCGGGTGATGGTCTAAAATTGCAGCCGACCCTGAGGACAATCGCGATGGCGTCATGATTCAACCGCCTTGGCGTGCATCTGGGTTCGCACTGGCGGCTGTCGGACACCGACCCTCATTCGATCAGTCCCGAAAATAATTGGCGAAAAGGACCTTGGTGGACGGCGGCGGCACCGCTCAGCGCACGATTCGGTCGGCGCGCAGAGCCGCGATTTTGGCATCGTCGTAGCCCAGATACGCGCGGAGGATTTCGTCGGTATGCTGCCCGAGCAGAGGCGCTGCTCGCTCGATCTTTGCTTGCGTGGCTGAGAACTTCGTTAGCATCCCGGTCTGCAGGAC
The DNA here is from genome assembly GCA_021799555.1 of Deltaproteobacteria bacterium. Classification (GTDB taxonomy): domain Bacteria; phylum Desulfobacterota; class Binatia; order Binatales; family Binataceae; genus JBARDN01. The sequence goes on from JAJZAG010000025.1 coordinate 13,114, forward strand.
TTTTCCGAACTCGGGGTGCGTAACTTCCGCGATTAGCTCGTTGGCCGCGATTTGTGGGTCGTCGAACATTTCCTTGAAGTGTCGGACCGGAACAATCGGGACGCCGGCATGTCGCAGACGCTCGATGATCACCGTGCGGCTTAAGGGACCAAAGGCGCTTTCGAGCGCGGCGCTGAGACGGCTGTCGGCCGGCTCGGAGCGGGCGGTGTTCCAATCAAGCGCAGGAATCGCCGCGAGCGCCGACCGCAGCGCATCCCACTGCCGCGATGCTTCCACCGAGATAAACAGCCACTCACCATCCCTGCATGAATAGGCGCGGGATAAAGCTGAGCTGCCGCGGCGCTCGGGGTCACCGTTTTCGAGATTCGGGCGCCCCGAGTAGAAGATGAACTCGCCCGCTTGCATTGCCATCGAAGCTTGCAGAAGAGAGGTTTCACAGAACTGGCCGCGGCCAGTTTGTTGACGCGCATACAGCGCCATCACGCATCCAAGCGCTGAGACCATCGCGGCCCCGTAATCGCAAATGGCGCAAGTCAGATAGACCGGATGCGCATGTGGACCACCCTGTGCGGCCATAACCCCCGAGCGCGCCTGTAATAGCGGATCGAAGCCAGGCTGGTTGTGCTCCGGCCCTCGATTGCCGAAGCCGTTCACTGACATATAAACGAGCCGCGGGTTTAGCGCAGCGAGCGAGTCATAATCGTAGCCGAAGCGTCGCATCCGGCCAGGACGCAGGTTCTCGACGATCACGTCGGCGCGCGCGGCGAGTCGATGAACGATTTCGCGCCCTTCAGGTTTGGTTAGATCGAGCGCAAGGCCGCGCTTGCCCTGGTTCCATCCGAGAAAGCCGAAGCCGAAGTGACGAAACGAATCGCCTTCCAGGCTTTCAATTTTGATCACCTGCGCGCCGAGTTGCGCGAGGATCATAGGCCCGTACGAGCCGGCGATATAGCTTGCGAAATCGAGTACGAGTACTCCGTCGAGCGGTCCTTTCCCGGAGTTAACGGTCGGTAGCGCAGCGGCTGGACGCGCATCCCGAGCGCGATTATCCGCGAGCCACTCGAGCGCGCCGCGTTCGTCACCAGCCGCCGGGCTGGCATTAGTGATCGCGCCGGGAGTGTCGCGCAAAAAGAACGGCAATCCCATCTGGACCGTAGCGCCGAGAGTAGGATCGTCGAGCTCCTGTCGCATTCCGAGTGCGCGCGTTTGTTCCCAGTCGATAAATTCCTTCCGCGTCATTACCGGCGCGTTCGGCACGTCTGCATCGCGCAGGATGCGCAGCCATTCAGCACGCGGGCGTGTGCGGATTATCGGCTCGATAATGTCTTTGAGCTCCTGCCAATGCGCGCTCGGAATTCCCCACGGCGCGCTCTCGAAGCGTTCGTCAGCGACCAGGTCCGGGCGCTCGAGCGCGATCGCGAACTTTCCCCAGAAGGTGGTATTCCCGCAGGCCGCGAAAAAATATTCTCCGTCCCCAGCCTGGAACAGCCGGTAAACCGGAATTGGTCCGAGCGGATCCTGCGGCCCGTGGTAAAGACGGGTCATCGATTCATGATGCAGGATGCCTCCGGTTTGCAGCGAGAACGCTCCCGCCAGCAGTGAGACTTCCACTGCCTGTCCGGGGCCGTTGGCGCCTCGGGCGCACAACGCCGCCGTCGCGGCGGTAGCGGCCATCAATCCAGCGGAATAGCTCGCGGCGGGAAACACCAGTGCGACCGGGTTTGAACTGCGCGCCCACTGACTTCCTGTGATTCCACCAAAGGCGGCGACCAAGTCATCGTTTGCGTCGAACTCGGCCAAGGGCCCGCGACTACCCAGCGGCGGCAGATTGACCGCGATCGCGCGGGGATTGATCCGCCGAATCGAGTCGAAGTCCTGTCCGATTGCAGCGAGCCGTGCCGGTGTGGCACCGGTCACAATGATATCGGCCCATCGGATAATTTCCTCGATGCGCGGTTTATTTGCAGCGCTCAAGGAATCAAAGAACAGCGAACGCTTCGATCGATTGAGCACGTGGAAGTGCGGAAAACCGCGATGTGCCGCGCCGGACGGCGGTTCAACCTTGATAGTGCGCGCGCCCTGCTCAGCCAGAATCCACGCGGCATACTCTGCACCCAGGTTTGAAGCGATTTCGAGAACGTTAATCCCATTGAGCGCCGTCATACCGAACCTCGAAAGAAACCGCGCCAGGATAGCCCGGAGTCGTGCGGCAATATTCGTTGAGCACAGCCTGAAAATGCAAACGCCACGAGCAAGCTCAGGAATTTCAGCGTGCGGTGCAAAGCGCGCATTCCGAATTCAATTGCTGGCAATTGCGCGTTAATTCGCCCGTAACCTTCCTACCTTAGGTTCTTGCCGCGAGCCACCAGACTGGGCGCAGCGCATAAGGCCCTCGATTGGGACGAATGCGCAGGAAGCGAATTCAATGACACGCAACGGTGGGTTAATTCGCGCGAAACTTTCGCTTCCTATGTTCGTGGTGCGACGCATTGAATTGCGAACGCGAAGTACTGATTGACCCAGTGGTTCGCCGGCCAGGAATCACACGAGTCAAAAGGAGAAATTCTGTGAAGCACACGATTTTGAACAGCAGGCCATTCGGCGTCAGGTTCGCGGTGCCTAGCCTTGCCGCGGCGTTCGTGTTGGGTGTGGCGGGATGTTCGACGACCACGGCCACTCCGTCCGATCCCCCTCCGGCCGCGCCGGCGCAGGCTGCGAGCATCCAACAGGTTGCGCCAGCTCCAGACGTGGCTCACTGCGCGATCGTCACTCTATCCACACCAACGCTCTACGCGTGCGGCGGTAAAGTTTACACCGTGTATCAGCTTCAACAGCTGCGGGAGCAGGCGGCAGCAGCCAAAGCGGGCGGTTGAGCCTTCGCAATTAATCGACATCGTATTGGCTTCAAAATTGAAGCCACACAGAGCCACCGTCGCAGTGGGAGGTAGAGATCCATGTCCTTTTTCAGATTAAGCGTTCGAACCAGAAGAAAGCGCCCGCTGGGGGTAACGATGCTGGGCGCTTTTGTCGCTCTGACGACGACGCTTTTGTACTTAGCGTCGCCGCTGATGGCGCAATCTTTCTCCTCTTCGCCAGCTCCTGGAATGACTGGTGGAGCGTCTTCAGGATCGCTGACATTTTGGACCGATCCGAAAACCGGGGAAGTGTTTACGCGCCCGGGGCGGGGACGCGTTCCGTTAGTCATCAATACGGGAGCGAGTGCGAGCGCCCAGCGCGCGGTCGAACAGCAGCTCGACGAGCAGAAGGCGAAGACTGCAAAACTTGCCCAGCAACTCGCACAGCAGCAACAACAAACCGCGGCTGTCTCGAAGCAGGTGCAAGAGGAGGCGCCGGCGTGGCAGGATTACCTCGCGAGCTATAAAAACAAAGTCTCGATCGGCACGCAGGTTTGGTTCGGGTATTCGATTTTCTCCCACCCTGGATGGGGACCGCAATACCTCACTCAGCAAATCTGGCCGGGACCCGGTAACGACGGTTACAACGACTTCTTCCTGCATCGGGCTTATCTCAATTTTTTCTTCTTTCCGACCGAAGACTGGACCGTCCGCGTAACGCCCAATATCTATACCGCTCAGGGAAGCACCGCGAATCAGGCCTTCGGGGGCAACGCCGGTATACCTAACACCAACGTTGGAAACCTTGGATATCGCGTCAAATACGCTTACCTGCAATACAACACGCCTTTCAAAAACTTGGGTATCAACGCGATTAAAACCGACAAGATTATAATCGGAGTACAACCCCAGCCGATTACCGCTTGGGAGGAAGACCTGTACGGTTACCGCTTCGTGAACCTTACCACCTGGAATATGAGCGAAGCGTCAACCTATCCGGGAATCTCAATTCAAGGGCCGATTACGTTTGGTCCGGAGAATCTTCAGTACATTGACTACAACGTCGGAGTATTTGACAACGCCAGTTTCCATGCGTTCGAGGGGACCAATACGAAAGAAGTGCAAGGCCGCGTCTCAATTTATCCCTTCGGCGCGAGGTGGCGCTTCCAGGGGTTGGGCATCACGAGCTATTACGCGTTCGGCTATGGGAACAACACGCCGGATCAAGCTCAGTTGCCGACTTTCTTCAAGGGACCGAACTCCGAAATCGAGCGTCTGGCTGAAATCGTTCACTACAGCGGCGAGAACTGGGGCATCGCCTTCGAATACGATTGGGGCCGCAACGCGTGGAGCCCCGGCAACCAGTTCTCCGGTTCGGGCCCGGCGGCGGTGTTCGGCCTCACGCCAAATGGAAACGTTGTGCCCCCGGCCTCTGCACTTGCCCAGGCAGCCTATGCAAATCTTGCCGACGCTCTGCTTAACAATGGCCGCAGTTATCAGCAAGGCTTCAATTTCTTCGGGCACTACCACATCCCGCAGACACGGTACACATTATTTGGATGGCTGGAGCAATGGAATCCCAACACTCAGGTGAAGAACGATCCATTTGACTACCAGCGAGTCGTCTTGGGTATTGCGTACCAGTGGAACGAGTACCTGCGCTTTGCGATCGACACTCAAAATACCTTGTTTTACCACAGCCAATACAACATGCCGGTGTCGTACGCGAAGCAGTTCAACTGGGTCGCGCCACCGAAGTTCACTGGTTCATCGATCCCCGACGTGGTCACGCGCGATACTCATATGTTCATGCTCAACGCGGAATTCGTGTTCTAAATCAAGGAGTCAATAATGAAAGTTAACCGCATAAGGACCAGATCGGTCGAGTGCCGTGGAGTTCCTGCCGTGAAGCTGGCGGTTACGCTCATCGCGGGAATGCTGTGGGGATGCAGCGTTGTGACGCCATGGTCGATGGAACCGCCTCCGCCGCATTCGGCCTATGCCGAGGCGCAAGAAGGTCCTCAAAAATGGATTGGAAAGCGGCTTCCCGATCTCATAAGTGCACTTGGGCAGCCAACCAGCATAGAACCGCTACAGGAAACGACTGGCGATTTGGTTATCTACTCGCGGCCCGGTTTCCCTCATTACGTCTTTGAGACAGGACCTAACGGAAGAATTGTAACCGCGGCGGCAGACAACTGACGGTACGGCAAAACACAGGATATAATGCGATGAGTCGACTTCACTCAGTGTTGGCAAATTTAGATCCTCGAAACAGGCCGGGCAAGTGTTGGACGCGCGGGCGATACGTGCGGAGGCTCGGTATATTCCTGCTATTCTTCATGCTGGCTTGCGCAGGAGCGGCGAGATCCGCGGAAAGTCAGAGCGCTCCGATTCATACGAGCCGGAAGTACTGGATCGGAAAGACCATCGGCGAAGCGGAGAAGGAGTTCGGCACGCCTACGTTTTCTGAGCAGTTAGTGGAAACGGGCGGGATGCTGGTTATTTATGCGGGAAAGAAGGATCCGGTGCATTTCGTTTTTGAAACGAACCCAAACAACGTTATCGTTAAAGCCGCACGGGTCAAATAGTTTAGCGGCGCGCGACGTATACCATACGCTAGCGGGTTAGTGAGACGGCACACGTTGTTGGGAAGGTGGCACAGGCGGTGAAGCGGATCAGTTCGGATAACCGCCGAGTCGATGGGGGAGCGAGTTGTCGAGCGCGCGGCGGATTTCCTCGTTTGGCACCCGCTCCCCGCTCTCGAGGCGCGCGATCACATTCTGAACTTCTTCCTGCTTTTGGTGCCAGGCAATGTCGAGGCTCGCGTTCGAATCGGTCCAGGACATGGAGTCCATTTTGTCGGCGAGCTCGGCTTGCTTGAGCTGAGCGATGAGCGCTTGGCGGCCCGATGGCGTGGCGGTATCGAACTGAGTCGTTGGCGGGACGCTCGCTGCGCGAGGAGATAGAGTCGTGGCGGCGCAAGCCGCGAAGAGAAGGGCGACGGGTATGACTAATGGTCCCACGCTTTTCATGGCGGGAATCCTCGAACTACAAGCATCTCCCTCAGGTCTTGAGCTTGTAGTATCGGGAGTGACCTTCGCGAGCGGTTGCTGACAACCAGATCAGTTTCTACCGCGGAGCAATGTATTTCGCAAGGTCGCGTATAACCCAAGAGGGAGTGATGGGGACACTAGATAACAGCGCAGGAAAATGAAATCGCCCCCCGAGTCGGTTCCCGCGAAGTGCGCGTGGGAGCCGGGCTTGTAGCCACAGACGCCGGAGCGAGACCGTCGCCGGCGTCTGTGGCCCTTTCTTAAGCTCAGTACTATGACAATCCTTAATCGGTCGGTCGGCGGAGGAGTTCGGGCCAAGTATGAACTTTGGCGACACCGCCGAGAAAGATCGGAGCGCCGGCCGTTCGGAACGCGTAAGTCCGGCGCAAGCAGATCGAATCCAAGAAGTACATCTGGGCGGAAGCAAATTTCTTCCGCCCGGGCGACCAAGTAACTGGGAGGCAGCTTGCGAGCGGATCTCGGACTTTACGGAAGGTCGGCAATCGACTCGGCAGTGGACCGCTGAACCTCCGCATGTGCGACGGAATAATCGTACAGCGCGGTTACGTAGGCTGCTGAGTCGGCAGTGAATCGCCGTTCGGCGACATCGAGTTCAATTATCGAAGCCAGTCCGTGACGATAACGCTGTGTGGCCAGAGTCAATTCCTCGCGCGAAGCGGCGAGGGTCTCCTCGGCCTTCTCGATTACTACTACCGAGGCTTGCCAGTTCAGCAGCGAAGTATGAACCTGTTCGATTACGCGCTGACGCACGTCCTCGAAGGCATAGCCGATGGCATGTTCGCGCGCACGAGCTTGCGCGATCGAATCTTCGGTGCGGAAGCCGTTGAACAATGGCCAGGTGATCATCAGGCCGACGTACATGTTGTTGGCGGCTGGAACTCCGGTGCCCATCGCGGCATATCCGAATTGGGCGGTT
>JAJZAG010000306.1 GCA_021799555.1 Deltaproteobacteria bacterium
ACATTCTGCATGCGAACGCCATGGAAGTATGCAGCGTGCAGGAGCACCCGCGCGGACAGCGCGGGCGCAAACGAGGCGGGAGCGGCACTTGGGTGCGCCGCGCGTGCGCCCTTCAAGTTGATCGCGTCCAGGTCGAGCGTGTCGCCGGTGAGGCTCACCGCGATCGCGGGTTTCGCCGGATCGGTCAGTGTGCCATGCACGTTAAACTCGCCCGCTCCCAGCATCACGCCGTCGAGCCATAGCTGCGCACCGCCGCCCGCATACGCGAAGCGCGAGCTTCGGACCATCACAGGAGATTTGGTGAACGGCGAATCGATCGTAAGCGCCGTTACCACCGCGCTCGCGTTCAGAGCGGGCTTCGCGCGCTCGATCCGCCACGCGACGTTCAACCGGCCTGCGGCCTCGCCCGATACTTTGAGCGACCGCGAGCCGTCAACTTTCACCAGCGCTCGAGACCATCGCCGCAGATCGCAGTTGTGTACCCGTATCGATGCGTGCAGCGTGCGGCTCGCGAGCGCGAAGCGCGAGTTGATTGCGAACGTTCCGCCCTCCAACAGGAAAACGCGCGCCGAAGATCGAATCGTCCCGCGCCTGAGCGATGCATCCGAGTGGAAATACACCGTCTCATGCGTCTTGCGGTCCCGAAGACGCAACATGCCCTCGCTGAGCGCGACCCGCAGGTATTGCGGCCGCATTTTCCGGCGCGGGGATATTCCGAGCGAACCGCTGACGTGAACTTCCGCAAACGCTGAGCCTCTTGTGGGTATTAACGATCGGATGCGCGCGGGAGGCGCGTGCTCGGCCTCGAGCCGCCCGAGATCCGCCGTGACGGGAAATGCGGCGGTGTAACGCAGACGAGACGGCAAACCGTTTTGGATCCTGGCGGTCTTGACCTCGACGTCGGCGCCGTCGATATGCACAGCGCCAATCTGGGCCGTCATTTTGTTGACTTTTGCTACGCCATTTTCGACGCGAAGCTGAAGCTGACGCTCCAAGCTTATCGATTGCGCGCCGCGCGGCCACGCGGGATCGGACACGTCGGCCCCGGCGATCGAGATCGCGAGCGTCGAATCGCGCAGCAGTATCGCGAGAGCTTGCCGCCGTCTGCACGCCATGTCGGAACATCCGCGCAGTGCTGCGCGCCAGGGCGACAGATCTGTTGTGAATTGAGCGCTCCGGACCACCAGGGTACCGGATATCGCGCTTGGTTTCGAGCTCAATGCTTGCATGGCTTGCGCGAGCTGAATCTCGAACGGTCCGCTCGACGCGAGAACTTGCGAAGCGCTCGAAAGCGGCGACTTCACTATAATGTGCGCGGGGATCTGACCATCCACTCCCCGACCATTCGGGATTGTTATCAGACCGTCGATCCGCACCTGGCGCGGCGACACACGGTACGACCCTTCGAAGCCTACGCGGCTGGATGGCGACGCTACGGAAGTAGCGAGCGTCAGGCGCCCCTGTAGCACCGCGTCATCCGAGAGCGCAAATCCGAGCGATGCGCGAAAAGCCGGAGCGCGCGCATGCGAGAACCTGAGCGCACCCCTGATTTCCGCGTTCTTTGTCGCGGTGGCTGGCACTGTCAGGTTTCCGGACACAAGCAGGCCGTCGAGCGACGTTCCGAGCACTTCGAGCCGCGAAAGCCTGACGCTGGCGCCGGAGCTATCGGTCTGGATTCGACTGTCGATAACAATTACAGGGGTACCGGAACTTTGCGTTCCGAGGTTTGGAAAGCCGAAGCGTCCGTTCTTAATTGCGATTTGCCATGATAGTCCGCTTAAGACTTTTGCCAAATGACACAGCGCCGGAGCGTACTGCGACGCGCTAATTTTCTTGCGGCCGCCGGTCAGAGTCGTAGTAGGAGTAGCCAGCACGATTGACTCAAGCGGCAAGAAGCGAAACCGCATGAGTTCGCTATAGGCTACAATCGCCTCGAATCGTTGCGCTGTCCCGGACTTTCCGCCGTGGGCGACGCGCACGCGATCGGCGATGACCTCGATACCGGTCGGTGCGAAACGTAAATTCAGATTGCGCGCCTGTATCGTGGTTCCGGTAGCTGCCGAGACGGCTCTCAGCAGATCATCAATGAATGCGTCGCGGTCGAGCGCGATAAAAATCCCGGCAGCGGCGGCGGCGAGCACCAGAGCGCCGAACATAACGGCGACCGCCATTGCTAATTTTCGCAGGCCGGTCACTTCACCACTCACCACTCTTCTCAACTCGCGATCTAGTTACGCGGGTTGCATTACGTTCGCACAGACATCGCGCGCCACGAACCCGGTGGCGCAAAAAGGCGGCCAGCGGCGCTATTGCGCGGGGGCCGGGCTCGCGATCTCTGGAAGTTCAGTCCGGCGCCGCGATGCCTGCGGCCGCTGCAAGCCGGCCCTCTGCTCGAGAGCATAATTGAGCGCGAGCTTTTCGTCGCCTCCAGCGCGCACCCAGTTGGCCAGATCCAAAAGCGTCGGATTATCTTCACGCTCCGACATACTGTCGAGAATTTCTACGGCCTGACGACGGGCGATATCGTTGCTGTCGCGCGCGAGCGCGTAGTTCAGCGCAAACTTCGGATCGCCGCCCGCTTTGACCCAATTCGCCAGATCGGCGATTTGCGGGTCACCGTCCAAAGTGGCCATGCTGTTCAAGATTCCAACCGCGGTGGAGCGCTGCCTAAGCCGTTCCTGCCGCTGCCGCGACGCGATTTCGACTTGCTGACGATAATACTTTGCCTGCTCGTTATTGTTCCTGTCCCACGACTTGTTGACCGCAACGGTGGACTCAGTGCCCATGACTCCCGAGATTCCGCTGCCCGCGGAACCGGCGGTTGTACCAACCGCTTCGAGAGTGGGAAGCGCGAACAACGCGCATCCATTCAGTAAAACCGCGGTCAACGCGATCATGAGGGCGGCGGCGAGCGAGTGCTTGAGATCCATTTTTGTTCGCATCGATAAGCTCCACATTCAAGACAATCAAGAGCATGCGGGAACAGCGCAACGGCGGCGGAGGGATGGAGGTCCGAGGCCGTAGATTACTGGATTTCGGGCCGGAGCGAACTTTAGCCTAACGAGTGTTAGAAGACGGTCCGGCGGAAAACTTCAACGGTTTGCGCGAGGCGGGTCGTACCCGTGTCGATAGCTCGAATATTGATTTCGGCCGCAGATGGCGGCAACAGCACGGCATGGCTGACGAATCCCGAGAGTTTCACAGGTAACTCGGATCAACTGAGCAGTTCGCGCGCGCATAAATTTATCATCCGCCGTATGGCAGGATACGAAAACAAGCGTGTCATGCATAACCGAGGTAGGCGGAAGCAACTGCAAGTTTTCTAACTCTCCAATCAATCATACACAGGGCAAGTCGCGTGCCGAAAGAGCGACAGCGCGTATTCGTGTTCAATCGGCGGCTTTAGCGTCGAGCTTCGGCTTTTTCCCTATCCAGCATTGCGCGAACTTGTGCATCGGCTAACCCATATGAGAAATTCTTGCTCATCGAGCGAAGCGAATCGAGACTTCGCTTTCTTCTGAAATTCGGATACCAATGCCGCGTTCATTGACAGTGTTCGCGACACCTCAGGCATCGCGCGCGGGCGTGATGACATAGGCGCAGCGGCGCGCGCCGGCCAGTATATGGTCGATGCGGGCGACGGTTGCCTGCTTGCCGAATAGCTTTTGAAACAGCGACAACTCTTCGCGGCACAGGCCCTGGCATTCGGCGGCGGCAACACAGATTGGGCAGTGATTTTCGGCTAGCAGCAGCGTGCCGTCCGAACGCGTCGCGCACTCGGCCATATAACCCTGAGCTTTGCGAATGTCCGCAAGAGCGCGGACGCGATTGGCAAGCGCCGCGCCGGCGCCGTTCATCCGGGTTCGGTAATCCTTCAGCTGACGGCGCGTCCGCTCGGCGAGCAGCTTTTCCAGCCCGGCTTCGCCGAAGGCGGCACGAACCGCCGCGATCATTTCAAGCGTTAGTTCGGCGTGGCTTTCGGGAAACCGATTCGCGGCGCGTTCGGTGATTCGCCAGATACGCGCCGGGCGCCCTACCCTGCGGCGTTCGTCACTAAAGGCGACCAGACCTTCGGCGCGGAAGCGGTAAAGGTGCTGCCGCACCGCCATCGCGGTGACCTTCAACCGCCGGCCAAGTGCGGCGGCGGTATCGGGACCCTTGGTCTTCAGAATGTAAAGGATACGGTCGCCGGTGCGGGTCTCGGGTTCGATTGTGACGGAACGCATCGAGCAATCTTATCGGACTCGAAACTATAATCAAGATATCGCTTGACATAATTACGATAGAGAGTACTTTACAAATCGATTTGAGCGCCACGCACCGGGAGGAATCCGCAATGGCCCCAGAATCAACCCAGCCCCGTTTCATGAAGGCAGCGACTCTCGCCGACTTGCCCGAGGGAACATCGCGGTCGCTCACTCTGGAGGGCAACGTGATCGCCCTCATCAACTCGGGCGGCAGGATCTTTGCCGTGGACAATCGATGCCCGCACATGGGATTCCCACTCGACCGCGGCACCGTCAAGGACT
>JAJZAG010000307.1 GCA_021799555.1 Deltaproteobacteria bacterium
TTGACGGAAAAGTCGCGGTGATCACGGGTGCGGCCAGCGGGATCGGACGCGCCACCGCGGTGCGGTTCGGCGGCGAAGGCGCCGCGGTCGTGATCGCCGATCTCAATCGGGACGGCGGAGAATCCGCGGTGCGCGAGTGCCGCGAGAACGGAGGCCGCGCAATCTTCCATCGCGTCGATGTATCCAACAGCGAAGATATCAAGGCCGCGGTCGATCTCGCCGTTTCCGAATTCGGCAAGCTCGACGTGATCTTCAACAACGCGGGGCTCGGCGGAGCGGTCGGAACGATCGAGGAGATCACGTTCGAGAACTGGGACCGCACGATGGCGATCCTGCTGCGCGCGGTGTTCGCCGGAATGAAGTACGCCGTGCCAGAGATGCGCAAGGCGGGCGGCGGATCGATCATCTCGACCGCCTCGGTCGCGGGGCTGCGCGGCGGCGCGGGGCCGCACGCGTACAGCGCGGCGAAGGCGGCCGTGATCAATCTGACGCGCTCGGTCGCGCTCGAAGTCGGCAAGGACAGGATTCGCGTCAACTGCATCTGCCCGGGCGGGATCAACACGCCACTGATCAACCGGCGGATGCCCGGCGGCGAAGAGACTGCCGCGCAATTTCTGGCGCATATTCAGCCGATTCCGCGCGCTGGCCGTCCCGACGATATCGCCAACATGGCGTTGTTCCTCGCCAGCGACGAATCGGAATGGATTTCGGGCGCCGCAATGGTCGTCGATGGAGGCTTGACGGCGGGCGGACAAATCTTCGGACGCGAGCGCCCGGCGGCGCCCGCGACTCCCGGCGGCTTCGCGGGTCCGTCGTTCGAGAAATAAACAAGGCAACCACAGATTACACAGATTGAAGAGATTGAATCGATGAAATCCGAGTAATCTGCGGTTCCATCTTCTCTTTAAGGAGCGATCAAAATGGGCAGACTCGATGGAAAAGTAGCGGTTATCACGGGCGCGGCCAGCGGAATCGGACGCGGCACCGCGATCCGTTTCGCAGGCGAAGGCGCGGCGGTCGTTATCGCCGATCTCAATCAGGACGGCGGCGAGGCCGCGGTGCGCGATTGCAAGGAGAATGGCGGACGCGCGGTCTTTCAGAAGGCCGACGTGTCGAGCGAGGCTGAGATCAAGACGCTAATCGCGCGCGCGATCAAGGAGTTCGGGCGCCTCGATATAATATACAACAACGCGGGAATCGGCGGCGCGGTTGGACCGCTCGAACAGATCAGCGTCGAGGATTGGGACAAGAGCTTCGCGGTGCTTATGCGTTCGGTGTTCCTGGGGATGAAGCACGCGGTGCCGGAGTTGCGCAAGGCGGGCGGCGGCTCGATCATCTCGACCGCGTCGGTCGCCGGAATCCGCGGCTTCAACGGTCTGCACGCCTATTGCGCGGCCAAGGCCGGGGTGGTCAACCTGACCCGATCGGCGGCGCTCGAATTCGCCAAGGACAAGATTCGTGTCAACTGCATCTGCCCCGGCGGAATCAACACGCCGATCCTGCATCGTAATCAGCCCGGAGTGAAGGAAGCGATGGAGCAATGGATGGCGCACGGGCAGCCGATCCAGCGCGCGGGCCATCCCGAGGATATCGCGAACATGGCGCTGTTCCTCGCCAGCGACGATTCGAACTGGGTAACGGGGCAGGCGATGGTTGTGGACGGCGGATTGACGATCGGGAGCGGTTTCTTTCAGACGCCCGACGCGCCACGCCAGCAGACGGCGATACCGCCGCAAGGCTTCGTGGGTCCGTCGTTTGAGAAGTAGAAGGGAAGAAAAATGCGTCCACAGATTGCACGGATTGAAGAAGCCAAATCCGTGAAATCTGTGTAATCTGTGGACTGCTTTTCTCGCGAGTCGCGCCGCTTCAAAAGTTCGCCGATGCGGCGCTATAGTTGCCGCGCGGAGTGATCGATGGACTTCAGTTATACGCCGGAACAGGACGCCTTTCGCGCAACCCTGCGCGCATGGCTCGAGAAGACATCGCGCGAGACCCTCGGCCGCGGCGGCGATGCGATGGGCGCCTCGACTGCGAGCCTGCTTGACGTGCGCGACGACGCGCAGTGGAACAAGATGCGGGAATATCATCGCAAGCTCTACGAGGCCGGCTACGCCGCCCTGCATTGGCCGGTGGAATGGGGAGGAAGCGGCGCGGGAGTTATCGAGCAATCGATCTACCAGGACGAAGTTCTGCGCCTGGGCCTGCCGCTTTACGGGTGCAACCAGCTTGCGCTCGATCGGATCGGCCCGACAATCGCGCTGATGGGCACCGAGGAGCAGCGCAAGCGCTTTCTGCCCAAGATGCTGACCGGAGAGGAGATCTGGTGCCAGGGATATTCCGAACCCAACGCCGGCTCCGATTTGGCCGGGCTTCAGACTCGCGCGGTGCTTGAAGGCGACAATTTCGTCGTCAACGGACAGAAGGTCTGGACGAGCCTCGCGCATCGCGCCGACTGGCAGGTGCTGCTGGTTCGGACCGATCCTTCGGCGCCCAAGCACAAGGGAATCTCCTACCTGCTCGTCGATATGCACTCGCCCGGAATCACGGTGCGTCCGCTCGTCCAGATAACGGGCGAGTCGGGCTTCAACGAAGTCTTCTATGACAACGTCAGGGTGCCGAAGGAAAATCTGGTCGGCGAGCTCAACCAGGGATGGCAGGTGTCGATCGCGACGCTGATGTACGAACGCGTCTCCGGCGGCACGCGCCATCCGATCGAGCGCACGATCAGCGAACTCGTCGAGCTTGCCAAGTCCATCGATTTTCAAGGCGTGCCCGCGCGCGAGCATCCGTATGTGCGCCAGCGGCTTGCGCAATTCGTCAGCGAATCGCGATGCCTCCGGCTCTCGCGCTACCGATCGCTCAGCGCGCAGTTGCGGGGGCGCGTGCCGGGACCGGAGAGCTCGTTCGGCAAGCTGTTCGCGACCGAGCTCAATTTGCGCGTCGCGATGTTCGCGGACGAACTGCTTGGAGCATACGGCGCGCTCGAAGGCGGGATGGCGGCGGTCGAGCGCGGCAAATGGGCGCATCGCACGCTGGCGGCGCGCGGACTGACGATCGCGGCGGGATCGAGCGAGATCCAGCACAACATCATCGGCGAGCGCGTGCTCAAGCTGCCGAAGGGATGAGCGCAGCGCGCGCGCATGCGAGCACCGCGCTTTGAGCATTAGGCACAGGCGCGGATTTCTCCTAAAATCCGCTCACGCCCTGGTAATCCGACGCCCGCCGAAGGAGCCGCGATGAAGCTTGACGAAATCAACCTGATGGACCCCGACATGTTCCTGCGCGGCGAGCATCTCGACGCGTTCAAGGTGATGCGCGCCGAGGCTCCTGTCTATTGGCACGAGCGCGCGCCCGGCCAGGGCTTTTGGTGCGTGACGCGTTACGAAGACGGGCTCAAGGTCTACCACGATCCAAACACCTACAGCTCGGAGCGCGGGATGTCGCTGCAGTTCAATTTCCAGGCCGAGGCCGGCAGCGAGGCCGGTTTCGGGATGATGCTTCTAACGACCGATCCTCCGCGCCACGGCAAGCTGCGGCAGATCGTCAACCGCCGCTTCACGCCCAAGGCGCTTGCGCCATACGAGGCGCATATCCGCGCGCGCGCCAACGAGATTATCGACGAAGTGATTGAGCGCGGCGAATGCGACTTCGTCGTCGATGTCGCCGCCAAGCTTCCAACCGCCGTAATCTGCGAAATGATGGGCGTGGGGCGCGAGCATTACGAGCTGATGTTCACGCTCGCAAACATGTCGATCGGCTTCGAGGACCCTGAGTATCAGCAGGGACGCAGCGCGGTCGAGACCGGGCAGTACGCGCAGATGCAGTTCTTCAGCTTTTTCTCAAAGTTGATCGAAGAGCGCCGCAAGAATCCCGGCGAAGACCTCCTCACGGCGCTCGTTCATGGCGAGGCTGAAGGCGAACGTCTGAGCGATATGGAGATCCTGTTCAACTGCCTGCTCTTGCTCGTCGCTGGACAGGAAACGACGCGCAACGCGACTTCGGGCGGGATGCTGGCGCTGATCGAGCATCCGGAGCAGCGCGCGGTATTGCGCCGGAATCCGGATATCACGCCGACCGCGATCGAAGAGTTCCTGCGCTACACCAGCCCTGTCACCCACATCCTGCGCACCGCCAAGCGCGACGGCGAGTTGCGCGGACACAAGATCAAGAGCGGCGAGCGCGTTGTGATCTGGAACCTGTCGGCGAATCGCGACGAGACGGCATTCAGCAATCCCGACGCCTTCGACCTCGCGCGCACGCCCAACGACCATCTGGCGTTCGGCCACGGCGAGCATTTCTGCCTCGGCGCGAACCTGGCGCGGATTGAGCTCAAGGTTATGATCGAGGCGATCAACCGCCGCATACCCGACCTCGAGCTCGCGGGCCCGGTCGAGCGGCTGCGCTCGAACTTCGTTGCCGGGATCAAACACATGCCGGTGCGCTTCACGCCCGGGCGCGCGGGTTCGGTCGCACACGCGGCCGGGTAAGCGGCGCGCCGCGCCGTCGCATATCAT
>JAJZAG010000308.1 GCA_021799555.1 Deltaproteobacteria bacterium
CGATCTTGCCTACATGGGTACGAAATCTATTGCGACACACGAGAGCATGGCCGCGCCCGCTTATAAGCAGATGCTTGTTAATTCAAGCATGGACGACGTGATGCTCACGCAGGCGTTCACCGGACTCGATACGAACATGCTGAAGCCATCGATGGTGGCGGCGGGACTCGATCCAGCAACCCTTCCGCCGCGAGTTTCATCCGAAGAAGCGGCGAAAAATTTCGGTGGAATGAGTGAACAGCCCGGACCACGCCGATATCGAGACATTTGGAGCGCAGGGCACTCGGTTTCGGGCGTAGGCAGGATTCATAGCGTTGCCGACTTGGTCGCCGAAACCAGCGAAGAATATACGAAAGCGCGTGATCTTACGGCATTAATGCTGTCATCCTGATCCGATCGTGACTGCGCATTTATTTAGTTTGCGCTTTTTGTTTCCTCAAAAAGACCGACAAAGCACATCGCTTAACATCGTTACGTAAATTGAAACGCCACAGTCGTATGCGGGCCATGTTGCGGTCAGCTTTTTTCTCGCTGCTCGTCTCGGTCCGGAGGCACCGGCCGGAGTGTGCACTATTGACATAACTCGACCTCGACGGTATGAGCATGTCACTGCCTGAATTGAAGAGCGTTGAATCGAATGAAATTAAGATACTAGTGCTGTGAGAATGAAACATTTTTATAGCATAATATTGGCATTTCAGTAATGAACGAAATTGTCGTTACCAAATAGGTTCAGGCGCAGCAGCTACAGTTGATGATTGCGACATACGATTTTATGGGCGGGTGAGCCAAAATCAACGAGAGCATCGCGCCGAACGTGCAACCGTCGGTTTGAGCCGGATCGGCACGGGATGAAGAGCGTCGGGGAACGTGAGCGAAATCGAGTCGGGAGGAGCAGAGGAGAAATTGTGAACACGCATGCGGCGTAGGCGTCGAACTGGATCGCCGCACGGCCAAAACATCCAAGCGGAACTTTCGATATGCACTCAGAAGCGGCTCTCGTCGGCCGTCAACGGGAGATCGAGGAGCTGCTGGGGGGTGTGGAGGAGGCGAAGGAGGGTAACGGTAAGCTCTTTTTGATCACTGGCGAGCCAGGAATAGGCAAGACGCGTCTCGCCGAAGAGGTTGCGGGCGCGGCTCGCAAGCGTTCGGCACAGGTCGTTTGGAGCCGATGCTGGAATCCGGCTGGTTCGCCGGCTTACTGGCCGTGGATTCAAATTGTTCGAGGTTGTCTGTCCGGCAGGGTTGGAGCAGAGATTCGCAGCGAGATGGAACCGGCACTCGCCGACATCTCACGAATACTTCCCAACACATACTCAAGCACTCGTCCGCGGCGAAACGCGGCGCTCTCTGACGATCCCGAGGAAATCCGCTTCCGGCTGTTTGAGGCGATACTGAGACTGCTCACCCTCACATCGAAAGTTTCACCGTTGATCCTGGTGCTGGACGATTTGGGAGCGGCCGATATTCCGTCGCTTCTGCTGCTCAAGTTTCTCGCCCACGAGTTACACAATTCGCATATACTTTTGCTCGCGACCTACCGGGACTCAGATCTGCGCAGTTCTCCGTTCTTTGCGGACGCGATCGGCGAAATCGTGCGCGAAGCAAAGATCATCAATTTGCACGGGCTTACGCGCGGCGAAGTTGCCGAGCTCGTGCGCGGGCAAGTTCCGATGACGGCGGAAAATGTGGAGGCGCTGTCGCTAGCCAGCGGCGGCAATCCCTTCTTCGTCCAATCAATTCTGAAGCTCGGACCGCCCAACCTTCTGCTTGGCGACAGGCAAATCCTTGGCCAGGGCAGGATCAAGTTTATTCTGGGGTTGCGCGCCGCGATCGAAGGTCACTTGCGGCCCTTATCCACGGCTGCGCGCACAGCGCTCGAGGTGGCGTCGGTAATAGGCCGCGAATTCGACGCCGAGGTGCTGGCCTCTGCAATTGGCCGCGACCGCGATGAAGTCCTCGAGATCCTTGCACAGGCTGAGGCATGCGGACTGGTCACGCAAGTCTTCGAAGCACCGGGATGGTGCTATCGGTTCGTGCATACGCTGGTTGCGGACGGGCTTTACGAAGGAATCCCGGCTGTCCAGCGGCAGCGCATGCATAATGACGTCGGATGCGCGATCGAGGAAGTCTACGGCGAAGACCTTGATCCTCAGCTAACCGCTCTGGCGCATCATTTTTTCGAAGGCGCCCGACTGGGCGAGTCGGAGCGCGCGCGCAAGTACGCAGAACGCGCCGCTGAGCGAGCCAGTGCGATGGTGGCGTTCGAGGAGGCTGCGCGATGCTACCAGATGGCGCTGGCGGCGATGGGTATCGGGCGCCGCGCCGACCGCCGCCATCGCTGCGAATTGTTGCTCGCGATGGCCGAGACACAGCATCGCAGCGGCGATTACGACGGGGCGCGCGACTCATTTAGCCGGGCGGCCGAGGTCGCCGAGCAACTCGGCGACGGCGTAATGCTTGCGCATGCCGCTCTGGGCTATCCAAACCTGTCGCTCGGAGTATCGTCGCCGCTCCCGGAGGATGCGGTCCGACTACTCGAGCGGGCATTGAAGGCTCTCTCAAAACGCGACGACCCTTGGCGAGCGATGATCATGGCTCGCCTGGCCGCCGAATTGCCCTGTCATCATGCGGCTGCGGCACGGCGCCGTGAGCTGGTCGAAAAGTCGGCCGTGATGGCGCGGCGCAGCGCTGACCAATCCGCCGTGCTCGCAGTGCTCGAATACCGCGACCTGTCGCTGTCGGGTCCGGATTTGCTCGGCGAGCGCTTCAAGAACGCCGAGGAGATGATCAAGGTCGCCGAAGAGGTTGGAAATCACTTTGGCGTCTATATCGGAACGCTCGCCCGTGCCGATTGCTTCCGGCAGTGGGGCCAGGTTGCGAAGGCGGAAGCCGAAGTCGAAGCAATGATGCTGCTGGGGCGGCTCTCGCGTCTGTCGGTGTGCGGATGGGGCGCGCAATGCTTCGCCGCCTATCGTGCGCTGCTGCGAGGACATTTCGATGACGCGCAACGGCTCGCGCGCGAGGCGCTGGAATTCGCCGAGCGCATGCGCGGAGCGCCGTCGGGGCATATCTTTTGGCCGGCGATGATCGCGCAGTATCGAGAGCGCGGCCGAATTGCCGAAATCGAACCGATCGCAAACGAAAGCCTTCGCCAGCGTCCGGCCTCGGCGCTGTATCGGGCTCTATTGGCTACGGTCAATCTGCATCTCGGACGAAACGTGCTTGCCCGTGCGGAATTCGAAGCGATCGCCGACGACGGCTTCACCAATATTCCCCGCGACGGCGGATTTCTCGCTTGCTGTGCCGCGCTGGCGGAATTATGCGCCGCCTTTGATGACTCGAGTCGGGCGGCCGAGCTGTTGAAAATTCTCAAGCCCTACACCGATTTGCACGCGGTCTTTGGTCCGCTCGCCGGCTACGGCGCCGTCGCCCGCTACGCGGGTCTGGCGGCCGCGACGGCACAGCTCTATTCCGAAGCCGAAGATTATTTTGGCAAAGCGATCGCCATGAATGCTCAGGCCGACTCGCGCACATACGCCGCTTACACACGGGCTGATTACGCCGCGATGCTGCTGAGGCGCGGTGCGAAGAGCGATCTGCTCAAGGCCTCGCACCTGCTCGAGGGTTTGCAAGAGTTTTCCGAAGCGATCGGCATGAATGCGCTCGCTGTGCGAGTCCTCGAATTGACCAAAGCTGTCGATGCGGGACTGACGGCGAACAAGCTCGAACTCCCCACCGGTCAACTCCTCGAACCGGCTGATTTATCAACGCTCGCGCGCGACCGAAGTCCCGTAGTACGCGATTCCACGACGGTGCGGGCGCATCAGGCAGAAAAAGACTCTCACCGGAACCTCGCGCCCGAATCCGACAGCGCGTTCGACCTGCTGCTGCGCACCGCTGGAGATTCGCAGGACGCACCACCGGGAGCACTCAGCCGCGACGGCGATTACTGGACGATCCAATACAACGGCCAGCATTATCGCCTCAAACACGTAAAAGGTCTCGCATGCCTCGCCGTGCTGCTCGCGCATCCGGGGACCGAAGTGCATTCGGTAAACCTGGCGATGCTCACCGAGGGCCAGCCTGTGCAAGACGGTGCCGCCGCGACCTCGCCCGAAGACTCAACCGGCGATGGACTCGGCGACGCCGGGCCGATGCTCGACGCGCGCGCCAAGGCCGAGTACAAGCGGCGGCTGACGGAATTGCGGGCCGCGCTCGAGCAGGCGCGCGACGCCGGCGATGCAGGCGCAATCGCAAGGGCGGAAGATGAAATAGACTTTATCGAAGCCGAGATTTCCCGCGCGGTCGGCCTCGGCGGCCGCGACCGGATGGCGTCATCGGTGACCGAACGGGCGCGGCTCAGCGTGACGAAATCAATCAAGTCGGCAGTCGCCAAAATCGCGCAGCAGAACCGCGACCTTGGCAACTACCTGGCGGCGACAATCAGAACCGGCAACTTCTGCAGCTACCAGCCCGACCCCGAATTGCCCCTGAGAGCGC
>JAJZAG010000026.1 GCA_021799555.1 Deltaproteobacteria bacterium
AGGATGCTCGAGCAGCGCGCTTTCGACCTCGAACGGTCCGATTCGGTATCCGGCTGAGATTATTACGTCGTCAGCGCGTCCGACAAACCACAGGTATCCGTCGGCATCGCGCGTCGCCAGATCGCCAGTGAGATAGTATTCGCCCTGAAAGACCGCGGCGGTTTCACCCGGGTTTTTCCAATATTCGAGGAATAGCGAAGGCGGGCGCTCGGGCGCGACGCGAACCGCGATTTGTCCGGCCTCGCCGTCTTTGACCTCGAGCAAGTCTTCATCGAGGACGCGCACGTCGTGCCCCGGAAACGGCAGCCCCATCGAACCCGGCTTGATCTCCATACCAGGCATATTCGCGACGAGGATGATCGATTCCGTCTGTCCGTATCCATCGTGAATCGCAAGCCCGAAACGATCCTTCCAGATCTCGATCACTTCGGGATTAAGCGGCTCGCCGGCGCCCGTACAGTGGCGGAGTTTTGGAAACTGATATTTTGCGAGATCCTCCTTGATGAGCATCCGATACTCGGTGGGCGGCGCGCAGAAAGTCGTAATGTTGTGGCGGGCGAGCAATTCGAGCTCGCGTTTGGGATCGAAGCGGCCGTTGTACATGAAGGTAGTGACGCCGTTCATCCACGGCCCGAACAGCACGCCATACGCCGCTTTGGCCCATCCGGTGTCCGAGGTCGTCCAATGAATTCCACCGGTGCGAACGTCCAGCCAATTTCTGCCGGTGTATTGATGGCTCCAGGTGTAGGCGTGCGAATGCAGCACGGCTTTGGGCTCGCGCGTCGTGCCGGAGGTGTAATAGCAGATTGCCGGGTCGAGCGACGCGGTCGGTGCGGGCTGGTAGTTTGGCGACGCCTGTTGCATCAATCCGGGCAGCCCATGCCATCCCGAGCGCGGACTGCCGGCGAGCAGAAAATGACGCAACTCGGGGCATTGACCGCGCAACGCGGAGACCATCGCGGCGCTCTCGGCGGCGGCGATAATCGCGTGCGCTCCTGAGTGGTTCGCACGATAGACCAGGTCCTTCTCGCGCAGCATCGCGGTGCATGGAATCACGATCGCGCCCATCTTGAGCGCGCCGATATACGCCGCCTGCCACATCGTAATGCGCGGCAGAACCAGCAGAATCGGATCGCCGCGGCGCAGCCCAAGCGCTTCAAGCACGTTGGCGATCCGGTTCGATTGCGCGCGCAGATCGGCGTAAGTCAGGCGAGCGCGATTGCCCTCCTGGTCTTCCCAGAAGAGCGCCACGCGATTTGGGTCGTCGGCGAAACGATCGACAACTTCGCCGAAGTTAAATTTTTCGGGCACGCTCCACTTGAAGGCGCGATGGATCGCGCGAAGGCGCTCGGTTGCGTCGCTCATATTGGTCCGCTCCTGCGCGCCGCGCGTCCGTGCGGAGACTGTGAACGTTTGGCCGCGGCGCGGATATATTTGACCGAGACCGGAGAAAGATCATCGCGTTCGACGCGCACGTCGATAATCGCGAACGAGCGCGAGCGATGCGCGGCAGCGAGCGCGCGGCGAAGTTGCGCGAGGGTGCGCGCCTCGTAACCCGCGCCGCCGAAATCCCGCGCGAGCTTCGCGTACGGCCACGGCGGCAGCTCGAGCAGCTCGCGCCGCTCGACAATCGGCCGGAAGATGCCCCATCCGCCATTATTGACGACAAGCACGATCGGGTTGGCGTCCATCATCGGCGCGCGCGAAATTTCCGGGCCGGTCATCTGAAAGCCTCCGTCGCCGCACAGCACGATCGGCCGCATCCCTGCGCCCACTTGCGCGCCCATCGCGGCCGGCACCGCGAATCCCATTGACGCGTAAAAGCCCTGCGCCAGGTAGGTGCTGTGACGCGGCACGCGCACATCGAGGCCGCCAAAAAGCATGTCGCCTGATTCGGTGACGACGATGTAGTTGTGATGCGCGGCCAGAAATTCGTTGACCGCGACCAGAATCTGCGCGACGCGAATCTGTTTGTTTTCCGCCGCCGGAACGTCGCCGAGGTTGTCGGCGTATGCGACCTGTTCCTCATGATGTCGCAGTTTTTGGCGCAGCAGCGCGCGCACAAAATCACGCACGCCGACATCGATATAGGTATGATACTTGACGTCCACCTTGCGATCGACCGCCCAGACCGTGCGCCCCTGGATCACGCGCGGCGGACGGTTGCCGAAATTCATGTCGGTCTTGAGGCATCCGAGGTTGAGCACGAAATCCGCCACGTCCATCCGTGCGACGATCGGTGGTGGACTGATCGGTCCGACGTGTACGCCCATATACTGCGGATGGTCCATCGGGAAGGCGCCTTTGCCAAGCACGGTCGCGCATACCGGCGCGCCCATCTTGTCGGCCAACTCGACCAATTCGTGCGCCGCTTTGTAACGATGAATCTCGATTCCCGCGATCATCACCGGGCGCCGGCTCGCGTTGAACATCGCAGCCGTTTCACGCGCGGCTTCTTCCACCTTGCGCGTATCGGATTCGTGGAAGTGCAGATGGCCGTCCCACGCGATAATCTCGTCGGGCACCTCGATCACGCGATCGACCATGTCGCGGTGGATCTCGACGTAGCCGGGACGCTGCTCGGCCCAGATCGCGCGAACGACTGTGTGCAAGTCCTCAGCGGCGCTGCGCGGATCGGTCAGCACGCGCGAGGCGCATGTTACTTCCTGATAGATGCGATGCTGCGATTCGATTTCGCGCGCCTGATGATGGATCAGCGTGCCAAGCTTGCGCTCTTCCTCTCCCGGTCCGCCCGAAAAGATCAGAATTGGCACGCGCTCGGAGAACGATCCGGCAACCGGATTGACCATGTTGTGACCGCCGGCGCCATAGGTGACACAGGTGACGCCAATCTTCCCGGTGGCGCGCGCGTAACCGTCGGCGGCGAATCCGATGCCCGGTTCATGGGAGAGAGTGACGATTTTAATTCCGTGGCGCTTGCCGAGCGCGAAAAATAGTTTGAGCGCGAGGTCGCCGGGAATCCCGAAGATGGTATCGACGCCGATTTTGCGCAGGTACGCGACCAGAAAGTCACCCAACGCCATGTGCCTTTTCAAACCTGAAGTCTCCTTTCGCCAACCGCTCAAGCGCCGATTGTAACAGAAATCCCACTCCGGGAAGGCGCGCAGCCGATGGCATTACCGGGGCGCGCTCGTGCTAGAGTGTTTGCGTAGGGGTCTGGTTGGATGTTTAGGCAGTTCCTGCGGATGCAATTCCTGTCGCCGATGACGGTGGGCAGGATTGTTGCCTATCTGCCGCAGTTTGTGCGCGTCTTCTGGCGCCTCATGACCGATCCGCGGGTACCGATACTGCCCAAGATGGTGCCGGTGCTCGCGCTTCTGTTGATGTTCACGCCACCGGCCTTGGAGCTTGATTTCGTACCGCTGGTGGGGGAACTTGACTGGATTCTGGTGAGCGTGGCCGCGCTCAAGCTGTTCGTCTGGCTATGCCCGCCGGAAATAGTGCGCGAGCATGTGAGCCGGATTGGACGGGGCGAGTAACCGCACCCTGGGTATGCAAGCATCCTGATGCGTCCGAGAACCATCCTGATGGGTATTGCGGCGATTGTGATCGCCGCGCTGATCGTTCTGTCGCTCGCCGATCAATTCTTCGTCGATCTGCTGTGGTTCAACTCGCTTGGCTTCGAGCGCGTGTTTGCGACCGAAGTTACCGCGCAGATCGGAATATTCGCGCTCGCGTGGATTGTGGCGTTTGCGGCGATTGCCGCGAGCGGTCTGGCCGCCGTGGGGCTCAGTCGAGATCGCGAGCGGCTGCACGTCGTCCGGCGCCCCGAGCAGATGAGCGAGGTCAATCTGCCGGAACTGATTCGCGCGCTCGGCGAGCGCGTGCCGTGGAAAACGATCGTCGTGATTGGCGCCGCAGTGCTGGCGATCCTTGCTGCGCAGGGCGAGGCGGCGAGCTGGGATTTATATCTCAAGGCGATCTACGGCGTGCCGTTTGGTCTGATCGAGAAGGCCTTCGGGAACGATGTCGGATTCTACGTATTCACGTTGCCGCTGCTCGAGGATTTGCGCGACCTGTTTTTGCTCGTGATTTTCCTTGCGAGTGCGGCCGCAATCGCGGTGTACTGGGTTCGCGGTGCACTGGATTTCCGCGAATCGCCGCCGCGGGTCGCGCCAGGGGCCGCCGCACATATCTCGGTGCTGCTCGGGTTGTTTTTCATTCAGCGCGCTATGAGCTATTGGCTGGCGCGCTTTGGGCTTCTTTTTCACACCAACGGGGTGGTTTTTGGCCTGCGCTACGTTGATTCGATTCTGTGGCGTCCGGGCCTGTGGCTGTTGGTGGGGCTGTCGCTGGTAGCCGCGCTCGTCTGCTTTTCCAACATCGTCGACAAGGGACTGCGGCGTCCAGTGATCGCGGCCGTGATCGTTTTTGTGCCCGCGCTGATTCTGAATTTCCTGCAGCCCGTGATCGAGCGATTGATCGTCAAGCCCGACGAGTTGCGGATCGAGCGTCCGTTTCTGGAACGAAATATCGCGATGACGCGCCGCGCGTACAAACTAGACGGAATTGACGTCAAACCCTTCGGCGGTAAGGGGCTGCTCACGATGACGTCTATCGAACAAGACGCGCCGACGATCAAGAATATCCGGCTGTGGGATCCGCGGCCTTTGTTATCGACCTATCGCCAGCTCCAGGAGATACGGCTCTATTACGATTTCAGGGACGTCGATATTGACCGGTATGATATCGGCCCCGATTACACCGAGGTGATGCTCTCGGCGCGCGAGATGAACGTCGCGCAGCTTCCCGATAACGCCCAAACGTGGGTGAATCGTCATCTGAAATTCACTCATGGCGCGGGCGTGGCTATGAGCCCGGTCAACGCAAAAGATTCCGAAGGGCTGCCGATCTTCTACATCAAAGACATCCCAGCCAACTCGAACGTGGGTCTCAAAATCGATCAGCCCGGAATATATTTTGGCGAGGAGCCGGACAACTATTGTATCGTCGATTCGGCGACGCCTGAGTTTGACTATCCAAGTGGCAGCGACAACGTCTTTTCGTTCTACAAGGGTTCGGGCGGTGTACCGATAGCGGGATTCTGGCGGCGGCTCCTGTTCAGTTTCTTTTACCGGGATGTCAATCTGCTGGTGACCGAGACTATCGTCGCGAAAAGCAAAATCATGCTGCGCCGCAATATCGTCGGCCGGATTTCATATATCGCGCCGTTCCTGCATCTCGATCGCGACCCCTACCCGGTCTTGCACAACGGGCGAATCGTCTGGATCGTCGACGGCTATACCACCAGCGATCATTTTCCTTATTCGCAGACCACCGCCGACGGCATCAACTACATCCGCAATTCGGTCAAGGTCGTGGTTGACGCGTATTCCGGCCGCACTGATTTTTATGTCGCCGATCCCGACGACCCGGTGATCGAAACCTGGCAGCGCGTCTTTCCCAAGCTCTTCAAACCGCTGGCCGCGATGCCCTCGGACTTGCGCGCGCATATCCGCTATCCGGAAGATATGTTCCTGATCCAGTCTGACATCTACAGCACCTATCACATGACCGATCCGCAGGTGTTCTATAATCGCGAGGATCTGTGGGGGTTCCCGCGCGAGAATTTCGGCGGACAGACGGTGCCGATGCAACCCTACTATGTAATCATGCGGCTGCCCGGAGAGGCTCATGCGGAATATATCCTGATGCTGCCGATGGTGCCGCAGGGCCGCGACAACATGATCTCGTGGCTGGCCGCGCGATGCGACGGCGCCGATTACGGCCACCTGTTCGAGTACTCATTTTCGAAGGACAAGCTCTTTTACGGCCCGTATCAGATCCAGGCGCGCATCAATCAGAGCCCCGATATCTCGCGCCAGATGTCGCTGTGGAACCAGATGGGATCGAAGGTTGTGCTCGGCAACCTGCTGGTAATTCCAATTCAGGATTCGCTGCTGTACGTCGAGCCGCTCTATATCCGCGCCGAGAACGGACAGCTTCCCGAGTTACAACGCGTGATCGCCTCCTACAGTGATCGCGTCGTGATGGGCGACACTCTCGATTCCACCCTGCAGGCGCTGTTCGCCGCAGGCGTAGCACCCGCAGCGCCGACGATCGCGAAGGTCGCGCCACAAGCGCCGCTGCAGCCGCCGCTTGCCGCGTCGGCAGTGCGGTCGGCGCCCGATATCAAAGCGGCCGCATCGCACTATGCGCGCGCGCTCGACGCGCTTAAATCGGGCGATTGGACCGCGTTCGGAGACGAAATGAATCGGCTCGGCAGGGAACTCGGCCAGGTACCGGCCGGAACTAACCATTAGAATCGAGCGCAAGGTAAGGTAATCGCTCCGCCAAAAGAGGGGATGGCGTGCGCGACGCGAAACAATCGATCGAACCGCCGAGTCCGACGCCCGCCGCGGCGGAAACTCAGGAACCATCGGTATCCCTGCGCGCGGCGTTAGGCGATTTGGCCGAGCTCGGCCGAGTTGCGCTCGACGCCCAGGTTTGCGTCCTCGGCGGGCAAACGCCGGCTGGCACGTCCGAGGCCGTGGCGGCCGAGCCCGCAGCCCAGACTCTCGCGACGGCCGCGCGGGTAGCGCTCGCCGCGATGGCGGAGCGGCAGAGCGCGCACGCAGTGGTGGGCGGCGCTGTCGAGATTGCGCGAGGAATCACGGGGTTCGCGCTCGGCGAGGGTTCCATTATGGTTCGAGTTGCGCTCGCGGGCGGTCCGGCGCGCGCTGCGGTAAAAGCTCAACCAATACTTGAACTTGTTGCGCGGGCCGCGTGTGCTGAACTCCGCGCCGCCGATACCGCGCAATCGCAACGGTTCTGGCGCGACAAGGCCGCCGCCGCGATGTCCCGCGCAGGAGAACTGGCCGAGGCCGCGCTGCGCAACGACGCGCGCATCCGCGAAATCGAAGGCGTCGCCGCCGATGCGGCGGCGCTCTCAGGCTCCTGCCGCTACAGCTCGATTGGCGAAGCTGCTGCGCGAGTGCTCGGATGCGGCAAGTGGCTGGTCGCGGCGCCCCAGGGCGGTGCGCTGCGAATCGTCGCGGCGGCAGCCAAGCTTTCGATTCCGGGCGAGATTGAGGATACGTCGGCGATTGCCGAGTGCGCCCGCGGCGGGCGCACGCTGGTGCGCATTCCAGGTGTCGCCGCGCCGCGCAAATTGCCGGAGGACAGAATTCTTGGCTCCGCCTGGATCGTGTTTCCCGCCGGGCCGGCTGTTGTTGCGGTCGCCGGGGGCGAAATTGACGCACCAGGATTTGCGGCGCGCGTCGAAACGCTGGGCGCTCGGCTCGGACCGATTCTTCGGGCTTGGGTTGCCGAGGACGCGCTGTCCGAGTATCGCGCGACGATCAGCCGGCTGGCGCTCCGGATGTTCGCGGCGGTCGATGACGAGCGGGCGCGAATTGCGCGCGATCTGCATGACGATCAAGCGCAATTGCTGGCGGCGGCGCAAATCGCGCTCGATGGCGGCGGCGAACAGGCGCGCAACATTTTTCGGAACATCGCCCAGGATTTGCGCGCTCGTACCCGCGAGCTGAGACCGCCGTCGCTCGAGCGCACGACGCTAGTTGAGGCACTCGAGGCGGAACTCGAACGGCTTAAGCGCCAGGGCATCCGCGCGCATCTGGTGCGCGGTAAATCCGCCGCGCGAATCCCGGCACCCATCCAGCGGCTATGCTGGCAGGTGGCGCGCGAGGCGTTGGCCAACGTCGCGCGCCATTCCGGCGCAAACTCAGTGGAAGTCGAACTCGAGCGCGGCGAGCGATGCGTCCGGCTTTCCGTGCGCGACAACGGCCGCGGCTTCGACTCCGGTGCCGCAACCGGCGGCGGCTCGATGGGAATCACCGCAATTCGCGAAAGGCTCGCGCTGATGGGTGGAACACTCAAGATTGACTCGAGCGCCGAAGGCACCATTCTGTGCGCGGAAATCCCGGAGCCCGGATGAGTAATAACTCTGCAAAGGTCCGCGTCCTTATCGCTGACGACCATCGCATCTTCCGCGAAGCTCTGCGCCTCCTGCTCCAGCCGGACTGCGAAATCATCGCCGAGGCCGAAAGCGGGGAGGCTGCCATCCAGCTCGCTGCGCAATTTCATCCTCAGGTCGTCATCCTGGATCTCGGGATGCCCGGGCTGGGCGGCCTTGCGGCGGCGCATCGAATCGCCCGCGAATCTCCCACCTCCAAGGTTGTCGTGCTGAGCCAGTACGATGACGAGGAATACGTTCTTGAAGCCCTGAGCGAGGCAGGCGTCGCCGGCTACGTGCTCAAGACTGATGAATCGAGTGAGCTGCTGGCGGCGGTGCGCGCGGTTATTTTGGGCCGGCGTTACGTGAGCCCGTCGATCGCTCCGATTGTCCTCGGCCGTCTGCGCCGTCAACCCGCCCGCGGCGAAAAGAGCGGTCCGCAACTTACCCGGCGCGAGCGCGAGGTCCTGCGATTCATCGGCGATGGCGCCACGACCAAAGAGGTCGCCCAGCGCCTCGCTATCAGCCCCAAGACCGTGCAGGTGCATCGCGAAAACCTCAAGCGGAAACTCGATCTCCGCTCGACGGCCGCGATGGTGCGCTACGCGATCAAGCACAAGCTCATCCGAATCGATTGACTTGCCCGCGGGCGCTGAACCGGCGTCATATAGTCAAATAGCCTTTGACTAAGCCCCGTAACGGGATGCTAAATTAGCGCCGATCGGTCTGAACTATTGTTCAGGGGAGGTATCAGCGATGAAGCGAACCGGAGTCCATCACCTTGGCTTGGCCACGCTCGATCTCGATCGCACGGTCGATTTCTATACCCATAAACTCGGATGGGAAGTCGCATGGGCTGACGTGATCGAAACGGAAGGCGGCGGGAAGATTAAGCACGTCTTCATGAACACCGGCGACGGCTCTCTGGTCGCGTTCATGTGTCCGGAGAAGGTTAAGGGAATACCGACCGAGTGGGCTACCGATATAAATAGTGCGCAAGGGTTGCCGAGCGGCTTTTACCATTTTGCATTCAACTGCGACACGGTCGAGGAACTCGAAGCCAAGCGCGCGATGCTGATCGAGCGCGGCGTCGACGTGACCGTAGTGGTCGATCACGAGTGGTGCAGGTCGATCTATTTTCGCGACCCCAACGGATTGCTGCTCGAATACTGCGCGACGGTGCGTGAGTTCACCGCCGATGACAAGATCATGAAGCATCACGATCAGCCGGGTCCGATGGTGAAAGACCCGGACGATGCGCGAAAGGTGATGAAGTTTCTAATGAGCACCGAGCGTCCGCCGGGAACGCATCATCCCGTCTGAGCGATTGCGCGTTGATTTCGCAAACGCGTCCACGGGGCGGCCGCATCCGGCCGCCCTTTTTTTTCCTCTTACGATCGCAGATACTCTGCTCGCCGCATCTTGAATTTTGGAGAATCCTGATGGCTGAAATGGGAATATTCGAAACGATGTACACCGCCCGCGCCCTGCGCCGGTTCAAGCCCGACCCCGTTCCCGACGAGGTGATGAGCAAAGTGCTCGACGCCGCGATTCGCGCGCCGTCGGGCAGCAACGAACAGTCGTGGCTGTTCGTCGTGGTCAAGGACGCCGAGCAACGCAAGAAGCTGGGTGACATATATCGCAAGGCTGGTGGCATCCTGTTCGCGCTCTATCAAAATCGCACCAAGCCCGCGCACATGGCGCAATCCACGTTTGAGAAGCTGGTGGCGTCGGCGACTTATCTTGTTGAGCACATGGGCGACGCGCCGGTCCTGCTGCTTGCCTGCCTGAAGCAGAACCCGCCGACCGTTCCTCCGCCAAAGCTGCCGCCCGAGGTGGCTGACAAAATGCGCACGATGGCGCGGACCAGCGGCTCGAGCATCTACCCCGCTGTGCAAAACATCATCCTTGCTTGCCGCGCGCTGGGTCTCGGTACCTGCCTGACCACGATTCACATGTTTTACGAAGAAGAAGTGCGCGCAGTGCTCGGACTTCCGCCGGAGGTGCAAACCTATGCGATGCTCCCGATCGGATATCCGAGCGGCAAGTTTGGCCCGATCAAGCGCCGCCCCGTTAGCGAAGTCGCCTGCCTCGACCGCTACGGAAATCCGTGGAAATAAAGCGCGACGGCTGAGTTCAATAGCGCGGGCGAAACGGTTTCTCGAGCAATCGAACTTACCTCTGTCCCCTTGTAGCGCGGGAAGGGGAACCCGGTCCCGAGCGTCGCAAAGGTCTCGCGAATTTGCGCCGTCACCGGCCAACCCCCGGGCTTCGAGCCCGCGGGTGTTCTGAACACCGGCAAATTTGAGTGACGAGAAAATTACGGCGCCGAAGGGCGCGACAATCGAGTTTCTTGTCCCAATGGTTCGTTTAATAAGTGAAGGGCCGTGACTTTCGAGGGTTCGATGAGCGAAGCGCGCGATTCTGGCAAGAATCTGGCCGGGGCTCTTGGTCCATTTAAACGGGCGCGGCGGTTGATTGTGGGCGCCGGGAAACTCCGCAATCGCACGTTCCAGCTCGCGGACGCGGCGATGCGATCCACGGCGAATCTGCTGGTTGGTAAGCTCCGCAAACCAACGCTCCGCTAGATTCAACCACGAGCCGTAGGTCGCGGTGAAGTGGGCGTGAAAGCGGGGCCGTTTGGCAAACCAGTTGCGGATTAGCGCGGGCTTGTGGGTGCCGTAATTGTCCGTGACGACATGGATGTCGAGGTCCGCCGGGAGGTTCGCTCCCACGCGATCGAGGAATTTGCGGAACTCCACCGAGCGATGCCGGCGATGGGTCTGGCCGATGACGTGGGAGGTCTTGACCTCATGCGCGGCAAACAAGGAGGTCGTGCCATGCCGCCGGAAATTTCAGGGACAGGACACCAGGAGACCTCCGCACAACTCGATCGATTTGAGCGGAATCATCAAGATCGGTGATATGGTGCGGAGGATGGAGGATAGAGGGACGAGTCAGCAGCGGAGATTCGCTGCGATGGCGTGGGCGCAGAACATATTCGCAGTGGCCAATCTCTACCAAGTCCGGTACCAACTGATGTCGCGCGCAGTGAGTCACGCGTGGTGAGCAAACTCACGGCTGTCCCGCGCTAGCGGTGCCGCGGAGCCGGCGACGGAAGCAAGAGTACGGGCAGCGCGTCGCGAAAGCCGCTCTGCAGCATCAATGCGCCCACCGCGCGCGACAGCGCCACCGACATCGACTCCTGCGGGTCGGTCTCGAGCGGCAGAAAGACTTCTTTTCCTACCGGAACCGGCGGCTCCTCTTCGGTACCGATCATCTCTCCCGTGTAGAGGTTGGGACTGGCGCGCGATGCCAGCGTGAACTTTAGCCGGACCGATGCTTTCATCGTGAAGGTTTGGCCATGCACTGTTTCATCAACGCCGTAGCGCTTGTCGATCGAGGCTGCTTCGATCGTCGTCACCAACATGAAGTCGATGCCGACCGGTAGCGACGCTGCGCCGCTGCTTAGCGTCGCCGATGCGACCGGCTTTAGCCCGGCACCGGCGAGTGCAGTCATCAGCGCGTCATCCACCGAGCGTCCGAAATCCTGCACGTAAAGGGGCCGATCGAGCGAGCCGTCGGCAGCATAGACGCCGCCCACTCGGACGCGCCCCTGCGCAATCTCTCCGTTGGCGGCAAGCACCGCGATCCGCGCGGGGCGAAAAATCCGCTCGGAGCCGGGCACGAACCCGGGTAGGTAATGCAGCCGCATCGGCGGCACGGACCTGCAGCCGACGAGCAACCCGACGGCCACGAACGCCGCCGCCACTACAACAGCATCGTTACGGTTCAGGTGGCGCAATTGGCTGATGCCGGTCACGCCACCATAGATACACGAAGCCTCCTCCGATGAGCAGAACCCCGATCGCGACCCAAAGCGAGGCGAGGTGAGCCACGCGAAGCGCATGATAGAGTTCATCTCCAACGAGGTATCCAACCGTCGAGATCAGCGTACACCACAGGATCGCGCCCAAAACATTCCAGCCCAGGAATCGGAAAAACGGCATCCCCGCCGCGCCCGCCATCGGTCCGGCCATAAATCGAACGCCGGCGATGAACCGCGCCATGAACACCGCCTTGGCGCCGTGGGTCTGAAAGAAGAGCTGCAGGCGATCGTAGCGCTGGCGAGCCGAAGTGAAGCTCAGCGCCAATCGCGACAGAACGCGCTGCCCGCCCGTCCGTCCCACAACGAAGCCACAACAGTCGCCGCTGACCGCGCTCGCAATCGTGATGAGATAGACCATCCGCAAATCGAGGATGTCGCGGCCGGCCAGAAATCCCGCCGCAAGCATCACCGTCTCCTCAGGCACCGGCACTCCGAGATTGCCGACGAACACGCAGACAAAGATGCCGAGATATCCCCACGTCGCAAGGATGTCGGCAATATGCTCGGGTTTAACGATCTCGTGCATGCACCCATCCGCCCGCGCGCCCGAAGTTTCGGTTCTCGGACCCCGCACGTTCGAGATGGTCTAGCTTGCCCCAAGGCTCATCGCAAGGTAAGGGGGGCGTGCAAGGCGGATTATGCCGCGGCCTCACGAAGCTAGGCGACCAGACCATATCAGCATCCCGGCGATCAGCAGGCTCAGCATCGAGATCATCGCACCCAGTTCGAATGTTCTGCCCCGATACCTGAGAAGAATGGATTGCCGTCCCGGTGGGACCGTTACGGCGAGCAGTCCGTTCGCCGAGATCACCGTGCCCTGCCCCTGCGCGAGACTCCATCCGGGTTCGTAGTTCTGATTGATCACGACGGTCGAGGGTGCGGGCGCATCGACTTCATAGCTCAAATCGTTCGGGGTCCACATGAGCGGCCGCACCGATCCCGGTCCCTGCATGTACTGCTCGCCCTTGTACCCGGGTTCATTGTATCCGATGACGTTTGTTTTCCACGGTGTGTACTCGTAGCAGTGGACGAATCCCATGTTGGCCTGCGCGACAACGGTTTGGTCGAAGACATCCCAGTCGGCAAACTGGCGGAAATTCACAGAGTAAGGAATCCGATGCGGCACGCGATCGAAAGCGTGAACCAGAAACGGCGTACCCACGAGCAGGGAGTCGACCGTTCCGGCAATCAACAGCATCAAGACAACCAATTGACCGGCGCCTCCAAGGCGGACCTGCAACTCCTCGGCGCCGTATGCGGCTACAACCGCCACGCAGAGAGCGAATGGGATCAAGAACCGCGAACTAAGCCGGAGCATCGAAAGCAATGGCATTTCGCGCATCCAGGTGAAAACCGGAATCGCGCAGTTGTCGCCGCGGATCGCCAATATCAGAAACCAGCCGATCACAATCCATGGGATCACACGCGCGCGGAAAAACACGACGCCCGCGATCGCGAGGACTATGAATGCAGGCGACATATAGGATCCAAATTCGATGAAGAAGCGATTCTGGAGGGCAATCTGCGCCTGATTTCTCGCAAGCCAAATCTGCGGCAGATCATGCCAATTCACCCACGCCAGACCCCACGGCACGCGCCCGCGCTCGCGTAGCACCTCGAGCGCCGGCAACAGCTTGACGCCGGACATGCCCAGACTCAGCGCTGCTCCCACCACGATCGCCGCGATCGGGCGAAGGCTGCGCCGACGGATTGATTCGTAGCCGGCGAACAGTCCTGCCACGGGTGATCCATGGATCAGCATCAGTGCGCCGCCTTCGCCGTACGAGAGCGCAAGAAGAAATGCGATCGCGACGGTGGCAAGCCGAAACCGCTTCTCGGATTCGAAGATTGCGCAGAGCACCCAAGGAAGATATGCGGCCGCCAGAAAGGTTACATGTCCTTCACCGAGGTGCAGCGGAAACCATCCCGCGGCGGGAAACACCGTCGCCGCGACCAGCGCGGAGAGCGGCCGCAGGCCGAGAAGCCTGGCGAATAGATAACCTCCAGCCCACGCGATAGCGAGATGAATAGTGACTTCGAGATGCATCCCGACCATCGGCCCAACAAGCAGGTGCAGCAGAAAAAATGGAGTAATAAATCGCGATTGCGGATTACCGAGCATCGCCATCCCGCCGCACTTGTAAGGATTCCACAAGGGGAGCTGATGGAAATGAACGATTGTGTAATACGGAACCCAGTGGAACTCCGCTTCCAGATCCCAGTCGGTCTGCTCGCTCGGCTGAGTGAGGCGCAGCAAGATCGGATAAGAAAACAGCGCGCCAAATACGACCGATCCGGCGGCAACCCACCATCCCTCGGTGCGCTCAGGTTTGCGCCATCTGCTGGCAATCGCGCCGATATAACGCAAGACTATTTAACCGAACCCCCACATCCGGACATGCCACACGCCAAACGCAACCAGAAAGATCGAAACGACGATCAGTATCCTCGAGAGCTGATCGGTCCGCCGCGGCATCCCGATCGCCATCATCACGAGCAGAAACGGAAATGCCGGAATATAATGTCGCGTCCCGAACTGCGCGAACCCGTTGGCGTAGCACACCAGGCTGGGAATCGAAACCAGCACCGCCGCAAGCCCCATCATCGAGACCGTCAGCCGCTTGAAGCTCGGCCGCAGCGCAAGTACGAAGGCCGGGCTGGTGAGGGTTAGCGCTTGCCCCGAGAACACCGGATGGATGTAGGGAAAGGTGCCGTTCACGGTCGGAGCCATGAAGAGGACCGTGTATAGATTGCCCGGCAGATAGCGCAGCGCGAAGACCGGCGCGTTTCTCGGACCGGTGAGCAAGACTCCCTGATCGAAGAAGCTGTTGAAGCGCGCTTCATTGAGCCCGACGAAGATCACTCCGACTGCAAGATAGCCGGTTACCATTTCGAAAATCTCGGCGATCCCGCGCCCTTTGGCCAGGAGCAGGATTGCGTAGATCGGTGCGGCGAGCGCGAGATCGTATCTTCCGAGGGTTGCGAGCGCGGCCCAGCTTCCAACCCAAAACGGGCGCGCCTGGCCGAACAACTCGATGAGCGCCAGCAGCGTGAAGATCAGCGAGGTGTTCATCGGCAACGCCCAAGTCGTGCCGACAACAGTCTCGTACCAGATGACGCTTCCGAGGCCGAAGAACAGAGTAAGCCACACGCGAACATCGATACCCCGGGCGAGCCGTCCCAGCAGCACCCATGCCAGCGCAATGTCGAGCGCACCGACCACGACCGAAAACTCGGTCTGGTTGGTATTCATTCCCCAGATCGCCGTAAACGGCATCAGCATAATCGCCGGCAGCGGCGGATGCAGTGCGTAGCTGTAGGGACCGATTTGCGCGTGCTCGAGGAAACTATTGGGCGCATCGATATAGGTATGGCCATGGATGAACGCGACCGCCTGGCGCACCTGCTCGTTATACGGCGACGGCTCGAACATCGTGACGGCATAGAAGGCCAGAAACGCGACGAATACCGCGAACGTACACCATCGCTCGCCGAACATTACTGTCGCCGGCGATTTGGAGGTCAATCGCCGCGCCACGATCGCCGGCGCCAGAAGACCGCCGAGCGCCAGCGCCGCGGCGAAGTAGATCAGAAAATTCGAATGGCTCGTCTGGGCGAGAAAATACGGCGCCCCAGCGATTATTGTCGCGGCGGCGAATATGAAAAATCCTCGCGCGGTTTCATAACAGCCCGGCTCCGCAACCGCTCGGCCAGATCGGGGACTGCGAACCTCAACGGCAGGCGCCAATGGAATCAGGCGAGCCGAAGCCGCACCATCATCCGCCAAGGTGAAGCTAGGATTTCCGGGGCTCGATGTCTCCGCCATTGCGCGCCACCCGAAATTGATTTAGCCGAATCCTTGATTCAATCAAAGTCCGTTCAAAGCGCCTACACGGTCAGGATTTTTCCGTCCGGCGATGCATCGTTCAGATCGCGGCGCCGAAAAATGCGCAGGTTAGCCTGGTTGAAGATCTCCTCATAGCCCTGGGGCGGTTGAGCAAGCCAGGCGGGCGGCGGCACCTGCTCGATGATATACGGCGGGCGCATCGCCAATTCCTGCGCCAACTCCGGCATCCGGCTCACGCGGCTACCTGCCAACCAGCCCTCGCGCTTGGCGCCCGGGTCATTGACGATCGGGTCGTCGTTGATCCCGGTCACGATCGAGAACTGGAAGAGTCCCCACGAGGAGACACTATCAGCCAGATGCAGGATGTGCGTGCGGGCGGTGATCCGCCCGGCTGCGACTTCGCGGTTTAACACCCCGATCGCCTGAATCTCCGCGGGGCCAAAGGTCCAACGCCGATCGGCGTGCCCAGCCCAGTAGCCCTGCGCGGCGTCATCGAGGTTGAACGCCCAGTGCTCCACAACCGAGTGTTCCACCGACTCGAAGTCCGCGGGATTTGGGCTGATATGCCAAGGATAGATGAGAATCGCAAGCAGCGCGAACAAGGTAACCGGGCGCGACCATCGCTCGTACGCCACTGCAAAGGCATATCCGGCCGGCAGAACCATAAAGTACGGCGTCCAGTAATCGAGCAGCTTCCAGCCGACGTCGGATACCATGTTGGCGCCGTTTGCCTGGAGCCCCATCGCGTCCATTATTGGCAGCACATAATCCCATCCCAGAGCGACGAGAAGCGCCGCCGCGACGAGCCCAGCATAGCGCGGCACCGCGGCTTCATCGCTCCACACCAGCACCGCCAAGGCCACGAGTCCCGCCGCGCAAAACCATGTGAGCATCGGCAGGTTGTGTGCAATCTGGTCGAATAGCAGCCCCGGATGAGTGACGTGGCGATACGCCGCCGCCAGCAGGAAAATCGCGATCAGCGACGCGTTGAATGCGCGCGACGCCACCGTCAGCGGCGGCGTCGCGCGCGCCTTCATCAGCGCTGCGCCCATGGCAATCACCGCGGTTCCCGCGATGATCAGCATCGGCAGAACCGGGTACGCAACCGGACGTTCAAGCCCGACTAGCACCTCGGTAATCGAGATCAGTAGAGCGCCGATGAGCGATACGCTGCCCGCGAGCACGCGCGACCAATCGCGCTCAACCGCCCACATGATCACCGCAACGCCCGCCACCGCCATTGCGAAAGCTCCGAGGATCGCGTGGGAGGGAACCGAGGTTCCGAGAAAAATCGCGCCGACGGCCATCAACGTTCGGCGCCGCTCCGGGTCGCAAAAAAACGCCAGTCCCAGTCCCACCATCGCTAACCCGACCGCCGTGGGACGCATCCCCTGCGTGCGCAGCAGGATACAAGTGAAGAACAGCAGCAGCGCAGCAGCGCCGCCGGCGGTATCTCCTAACAGCGACTTTCCCAGCCGCCAGGTGGCGAACATCAGCAGCGCCGCCATCGGCAGCATCGCCGCCGTCTCAGCCAGCACCGCAAGCGGAGTGTGGCTGCCCAGCGCCAGCATCGCGTAGAAGAGTTCCAGAGCCGGCGCTCGGTTGTAAACGCCGAAGACTCCGTAGGGGTTATCGGCAAAGGGCAGATAAATGTGAAACGTCAGGAGTTGCTGCGCCGATGCCGGGATATTGAGCACGTCCATGAACGGCGGCACCGGCGATGCGAGTTGCAGCGGCAGCATCGAGACACCAAGCATCCCGACCGCGAGCGCCGTCAGCTTCTCGCCGCTGGTGGGCGCGCGAAGCTTCGCCTGTGGCGGAGAGCGCCACACCCATGCGCTGCCGATTCCGAGCATCAGCCACACTGCCGGCCCATTGAAGAGCCCTGGCGGGCCGAGCAGATTTCCCAGCAAATAAGCAACCACCCACAATCCGGCGGCGCCGATAAGCGCCGCGTCCATCAAATCGAGACCGGGGTCGAGCTTGAGCACGAAAGCGCCGAGCACCATCGCCGACCATGCCCAGAAACTCCATACCTTGACCGCAGCCCACGCGGTCGCGCCGAGCACAGCGTGGGCGTTTTCAAATGCCGCAAGCCAACTTAGGTGCGCGGGAAAATCGCGCAGCTGATAGATCGCGACCAGCGTGACCAGCACGAGGCCGAGCCATACATTGATCCACGCGAAGAGTGCCGCGCGCGAATCTGCAGTTGTGCGTTGATCGCTCACGAACTGTCGCGGACCACGGTTGTACCTTCTCATCCACCCTCGCCACCGCCGTTCGTCACTTCCGGCGGGAGCACGTTGCTGAAAAATATCCAGTAGAGAAACGCGTTCAGCGCCTGCATCTCGGCGCCGAATTCCCGCGGCGGGAATAGGTAGACATGCGCCAGGACATCGCTCATCACGCCCCGCCCGAATCGCCGGTCTTCAAATGAAATACTGGCGGGAAAACATCCGGTTTCAACTCCGGCCGGGTCGCGCGAGGCGGCCATGCGGCGGGCTTCGGCATCGCGTTCGATGGCGCACAAGCCTCCGCAGCTTGCCAGCATGCGGAAATTACCGGACCGGCACCGCACCACGCCTCGAATATCCGCGGCTTGGCCGCGAGCGCGGCGCCCTCGGGCAGGCTTGCTCCGATCGCGGCGTGAGCTGATAGGCCATTGCGGCCTGGCGAAAACCGACCCTTGCAAACAACCTCGTAGGCGCTGCTGCCCGCTCGGCCACCGGACGGCGGCGCGCGAAAAGCTCATCGGGATTTTCGGCCTCGTTG
This sequence comes from Deltaproteobacteria bacterium, assembly GCA_021799555.1. GTDB lineage: Bacteria > Desulfobacterota > Binatia > Binatales > Binataceae > JBARDN01. The sequence goes on from JAJZAG010000026.1 coordinate 18,445, forward strand.
CGCATCGGCACGACGACTGACAGCTCGATCGCCGGTTCAGGCGCCGCACGCGCGAAACCGATTTGAGCAACGCCGGAGGTCTCAGAAATTGGATTACGTTAACAGCATTTATCGTAGATCGCCCGTCAATCAAAGACAGATCGAACATTGATCCGGCGCCGTTAACGTCTCCCTCGAGGCGAGCCGCCAACCTCGCGCGCGATCCCCGCGGCTCACCCGCCTCCGCCGCTACCGTTCATTTCTTCCGGGGGTAATACGTTGCGGAAGAATATCCAGTAGAGGAACGTATTAAGCGCCTGCATCACGGCTGCGAACTCCAGCGGCAGCGACAGGTACAGATGCTCCATGAACAAGCCCGCGATATACGGGCTGACCGCCGACATCACTTGCGACGGAAAGTTCGACAGCCCCGAGGCGCTTGAACGCTCCGCGGGCGGTATGACTCCCATCAGGTATGACTGCCGCACCGGGATCGAGAGCATGTTGAAGATCGCGCGGATTCCGTAGACCAGCACCGCCCAAGTGAAGGTCGGCATCAGCACCACCATGAATAAAAGCACCGTCGAGATCGCTCGGGTCACAACGATCGCGCGCACCGAACCAAGCATCAGCGCCAGCCGCCCCGCCATCAGGTACGGAATCGCGCTCAGCAGGTTGAGCACGAAAAACGCCTCGGCGAGCTGCGCGGAAGTAACACCGAAACGCCGATAAAACCAGTACACAACAATCGGCCCGAGCATCCCGATCGCCAGTCCGTTGGTCGCATTGGTAATCATAAAGCGGACGATGAGCCGCCACGATTCGTGCGACAGCCCGAGGTGGAGCGCGGGCGAACGAGACCCGGCCACCGCGCTTGCGGCCTCTTCGCGCGCAATCCGCACCGCATCGCGATCCTCATGAACCGGAATCACCGCGAAAGCCATTGCGAGACCCAGCAATCCCGCTACGATAAACAGCAAGCGGTAGGTTTCGAGTTCGGGCGTCGCCGACAGCCGATGCATCAGCGACGGCAAGCCGGCTAGCAACGTGCCAGCTCCCGCCGCTGCCACGCCCACGAATGAGAATGCGCCGAAAACTCGCGTGCGGTTATAATCGGTGGTGCGTTCCGCCACCAGCGCCTGCACTGCGGGATAGAACGGTCCCCACGCACCGCCCGCCAGCGCACCGCCGCGCCCGATCGAACTGATCGCGGCGAAAATCACGATCCAGGTGAAGCTGGTCGCGAATGCGAACGCGATTGCGCCAAGGCCGAGCATTACCGAGATCGCAATCAGGCAATTCTTGCGCCCGAAACGGTCGGCGAGCACGCCGATCAATGTCGAGATTCCAGC